>JBFKXV010000007.1:0-19458 GCA_041637935.1 Burkholderiales bacterium
TCCCGGGCTGACCGTGACCAACATCGATAATGGTTATGGTGCGGCGTGCGCTGCGCTGCGCATTCTGCGCCTGTCTGCGCCTTGATTTGATCGGCAAGTGATTTGATCAGAACATGATCCACGCACGTTGTTTTTTATTTTAGGCGAGTAACACCGCAAGCAATCCGCTGATAAAGATACCGTCGAATGATCCAGCGCCGCCAATTGATGCAATCGGCGCAGCGAGTTTGCGAATGTCCTTGAAGCGCAGCAGGTCGGCGCCGATCAACACACCGAGCGTGCCGCCGATGTAGGCCAGCGGCGCAGCGTCTTCTCCGGCCAATGCGTAGGCAACACCTGCCGCAGTCAGGGGGGCGAACAGAATCGGCATGCCGATGCCAAGACCGCGCACCGGGCGACTGACCGCAAATGCGACACCCGACACTGCCGTCACGCAGATGATGGACTGCATGATCGGCACATCGTTGCTCATGAATAGATAAAAAGAGAAAGCGACTGGAACAACGCAGCCGCCGACATTGACGAGAATGAGCGTCTTGCCTGGGAACACATAGTGACGCTGCTGTGCCCAGGCGAGCATCTCCTTGGGCCATTCCGAGTCGGCCGAGAAGTTTGAGTCGATCGTAAACAGAGGAATATTGAACATGCTGCCTGCCAGGGTCACCATGAGCAGCAGATACGCCGACTGCGCCGACAAACCGAGTTTTTCGAAGGCGATTGTCAGTACCTGGAACTGCACCAGCACCGCCAGCACGACGACCAGGATCACCGGCACAATCAGATGTTTTGGTGAGCGCGCCAAGCTGTGCCTTCTAACGAAGCGAAGACCGGCGACGGCACGGCGCCGGGCTTGTCACGATGCCTGATGGTTCAGTGTATCTGTGGGTCACTTGAGGTCGCCGGGGATCGCATTGTGAGCCGGTTCAGGTTGGTTTGCTGCCTGGCGATAAGGTTCAGTCAAAGCGGCCGATCAGCCCACGCGCAGTCACTGGCTCACGAACCATCAAGACTCAACATCCGCGGAAAGAAACACGGTCTAAAAAGCGTTAATCCAGCTGCCAGCGTGGAAGTAGGTTGTCTCGCTCCTCTCTCCCACCGGACCGTCTTCGATGCCATCATGATCGAACTCGGGTAACCGCTCAGTGGCTTGATCGCGAATCGCACGTTTATTCAGCACAAACGGTGAAACGGCGTGGATCATGCGGTAGGCATCCGCCGGGAACTTGCGTATCTGCTGGGCATTTTGTGCTGAGCTATCAGGGTAAACGATGATGCTCATGTCGTCGTCTACGAGGCACAGAACGGCGACGTCCTGACTGCCAGCGCGCATGAAGGCGCCACGTATAACATTGTGGCGGCCATCCCATTTGGTGAACATCGGTATGCGGCAACCGCGGTTACGCAAGTCCGCTTCAAGTTGGTCGCTGAGACCACGCACCTTTTCTGGCGTCAGCAATCGCAAGTCCGGCCAGTCGCGTTGTGCCGGTTCGAGATTATGCTGCGCAATGAGGTCACCAACCGATATCCGGCGTGCCGATTCGTTGCGAACCGTTACTCCGCGAACCGATACATCGTTAGCCGATACTTCGCCAGCTGATACCTCGGGAATGACCAGACTTGCTGCCAGTGCAATCGGGACGAACAGCGCTGTTGACGCTATCGCCAGTCCGCGAGCCTGTCGTCTCATGCGTCTGCCAGTCTCAGCCCCTTGAACTGCCAGCGTTCATGCGGATAGAAGAAATTGCGGTAACTGGTACGAATGTGCGAGCGTGACGTCACACAGGAACCGCCGCGTAAAACCTGTTGATTGACCATGAACTTGCCGTTGTACTCACCCAGCGCTCCGGCGGTTGCACGAAATCCCGGGTAAGGGCTGTAGGGACTGGCGGTCCATTGCCAGACGTCACCGAAAAACGACGTTTCGCGAGAGCAGGGTTGCGGATGAAGCCGGTTGTCGTCGAAGAAATTACCGTCGTGCTCGCGTTCGCTGGCAGCGATCTCCCACTCGGTTTCAGTCGGCAGACGTTTACCCGCCCATCTGGCAAAGGCGTCTGCTTCGTAGTAGCTGACATGGCAAACCGGTTCGGCCTGGTTTATTTCGCGCATGCCGGACAAGCTGAACTGCCACCACGTTTCATCGCGTTGTTCCCAGTACAGCGGTGCAGACCAGGCACGGTTGCGCACCGCCTGCCAACCATCGGAAAGCCATAGCGCTGGTTGTTGGTAGCCACCATCTTCAAGGAATTCGAGAAACTCGCCATTACTGACCGGACGAGAGGCGATGCGAAACGGTTCCACATAGCTACGATGCCGCGGCATCTCGTTGTCAAAGGCGAATTCGTCCCCGCTGTTGCCGGTCTCGTAAACGCCGGCCGGATATGCCAGCCACTCGATATCACTTGCAGTGCTCGTCGCATCGGGTTCGCGCTCGCGGTACGCTGGCCGGATCGGATTACACCAGAACAGGTGCTTGATGTCGGTTAACAGCAGTTCCTGGTGTTGTTGTTCGTGGTGCAGCCCGAGTGTGCAGCGCGCCACGATGTCCTTTGCATGTGGGTGAGCTGTGTCGCCCAACAAGGTGGTCAGGTGAGTGTCGATGTGACGGCGATAATCCAGTATCGACGCAAATGACGGGCGGGTTAGCAGCCCCCGGTCTTTGCGCGGGTAAAATGACCCGACCGTTTCGTAGTAGGAATTAAACAAAAAAGCAAACTCGTCATGAAAGAATTTGTATCCTTCAACAAACGGCTGCAGCACGAACGTTTCGAAGAACCAGGTCGTATGTGCCAGATGCCACTTTGCGGGACTGGTCTCCGGCGCGCTTTGAACGACGCAGTCCTCCGGTTCAAGTGGATCGCAAAGCGACACCGTCGTCGCCCGCACCCGCATTAGACTCTCAAGCAGTGATGCCCGTGGTTGCGTTCCGCCGCGCGTTGTGGCCACCGCAGGTGTCGACATGTGTGCCTCGCTTTTCCCTCAATGGAATTATCATCAGTGTAATCCGTGTGGCATGCAGGCGCCAACTTGGCGGTCCTGCTGCGCAATGCCCAACGACCTGCGTTGGGCGTGGTGATTTGGTAATTCCGGTTTCCGCCAACCGCAAAACCGGTTAGGGTTATGCCTACTCAAAAACGGTGGGGTACTTGATGAAATCGTCGGAAAAGAAGAATCCCGATGTAGCGCCGGGCAATTACCGCTTTGTGTCCGTTGGCGAGGGCGGCGATGTCGATTTCGGCGAAGTGATTGTCGGCTTGCAGCAGACGCCGAAGTCAGTCTCGCCGAAGTTCCTGTACGACGCGCGTGGCAGCGAATTGTTCAATGCTATCTGTACCACCGAAGCCTATTATCCAACTCGAACCGAGCGCGGCATTTATGCAAGCCAGGCGGCGGCAATTGCCGCCGAAGTTGGACCGGAGGCGACCGTCATCGAGTTCGGTCCCGGCGATATGTCGAAGATCCGCCTGCTGTTGGAGCAGCTACGCCCGCAGACATACGTTGGAGTCGACGTCTCGGCGGCACAGCTCGAGGATGCCGGGCCAGTGCTGGCGTCCGACTTTCCGTGGCTGGACGTGTTGGCAATTTGCGGCGATTTCGGCCCCTCGCATACGCTTGAACAATACCTGCCACAGGATGCCAAACGTGTCGCGTTTTTCCCCGGCTCCACCATTGGCAACTTCGACCCCGAGGCGGCACAGCAGTTCCTGCAGGGATTGCGTGACATGATTGGGTCGGCTGGTGCTGCCATTGTCGGGGTCGATCTGCAAAAGCCGGTAGCGGTGCTCGAGGCCGCCTACAACGATCCGCAAGGCTACACAAGCGCATTCAATCTGAATCTGTTGACACGGCTCAATCGCGAGCTGGGCGCCGATTTTGACGAGCGGCGGTTTCGACACAAGGCTTACTACAATGAACAAATCGGCCGCGTCGAAATGCATCTGGTCAGTGTCATCGAGCAGCAGGTGCGAATCGGTGGACACACAATTCACTTTCAACCCGGCGAGACCATTCACACGGAAAATTCCTGGAAGTACACGCGCGATGGGTTTGAGCAGCTCGCCCTGAAAGCCGGCTTCAGCGCTCAGCGTTTCTTTACCGATGAGCGCGGCTGGTTCGGTGTGTTCGTTCTCGCTTCGAACTAGTCAGTAAAACTCTACCGGATTACAGAACGTAGCGCGCCAGGTCTTCACTGGCGGCCAGGTCTTTCAATCGGTCATCGACGTAAGTGGCGTCAACCGAAATTGTTTCATCCTGGCGATTATGCGCGTCGAATGACAGGTCCTCCAGTAGTTTCTCCATCACAGTATAGAGGCGCCGCGCACCGATATTCTCGGTCTTTTCATTGACTGACCAGGCGATCTCGGCGAGCCGGCGAATGCCGTCTTCCGGGAACTCGAGCCGGACGCCTTCAGTGCCAAGCAGCTCTTGATATTGACGTGACAAACAGGCATCGGTAGCAGTCAGAATGCGCTGAAAATCCTCCACCGTCAGACTTTCCAGTTCGACCCGGATCGGAAAACGGCCCTGCAGTTCGGGAATCAAATCCGAGGGCTTGGACAAGTGAAAAGCGCCGCTGCCGATAAACAGGATGTGATCGGTTCGAACCATTCCGTACTTGGTTGTCACCGTGGTGCCTTCGACCAGCGGCAACAAGTCGCGCTGAACACCTTGCCTCGAGACCTCCGCAGCACTTGTTTCCTGACGGCTGGTGATTTTGTCGATCTCGTCCAGGAACACGATGCCGTTCTGTTCGGCGTTTGACAAGGCACGCAGCTTGACGTCTTCATCATTGATCAATTTCGCTGCTTCTTCATCAGTGAGCAACTGAAGCGCGTCACGTATTTTCAGTTTGCGGGCGCGCGTTCTTCCGCCACCCATGTTTTGGAACATGCTCTGTATCTGCGAGGTTAGATCTTCCATTCCCGGCGGTGCCAGAATCTCCATCTGCGTGGAGACCTGCGCCACTTCGATCTCTATTTCCTTGTCATCGAGTTCGCCTTCGCGAAGCCGTTTGCGAAATTTCTGCCTTGTCGCGGAATCGGATGATGCTTCACCGGGTGCAAAGCCGACGTCGCGTGCAGGCGGCAGCAAGGCATCCAGTATTCTGTCTTCAGCAAGATCTTCGGCGCGATGGCGGACTTTGCGGGTTTCTTTTTCGCGCATCTCCTTGATTGCCATCTCCACCAAATCGCGGATGATCGCGTCGACGTCTTTGCCGACGTAGCCGACCTCAGTGAACTTGGTCGCCTCAATCTTGATAAACGGGGCGTCAGCCAATCTGGCCAGGCGGCGGGCGATCTCGGTCTTGCCGACCCCGGTGGGACCAATCATGAGAATGTTCTTGGGCGTGATTTCCTGGCGCAAAGGTTCTGGCACCTGACGCCGCCGCCAGCGATTGCGCAAGGCAATCGCGACCGCGCGCTTGGCCGCGTCCTGGCCGACGATGTGTTTGTCCAGTTCGTGGACGATTTCCTGAGGAGTCATTCCCGCCATGAGTTTTAAGTTGCTAGGGCTGCTTTATTCAGATTGAGTCAGTTTAATCGATTGTTGCTCTGGGCACGGACGTCGGTCAAAGTTGAATCAGGATTAGCCATGGCGCGCGTTTCGGGCGGGCTGTCTCGCAAGCAAGGCCAGGCGCTTCACAAACTAGGAGTCCAGTACCTCGACGACGTGGTTCTGATTGGTGTAGATGCAAATATCGCCGGCGATGGACAGCGCTTTTCTGACGATTTGTTCAGCATCGTATTCGGTGTTATCGAGCAGCGCCCGCGCCGCCGCCTGCGCATAGGGACCGCCGCTGCCTATCGCGATGAGGCCGTCTTCCGGTTCAACGACATCACCATTGCCAGATAGAATGAGCGAGGTTTGCGCATCGGCAACAGCCAGCATTGCTTCCAGCCGGCGCAAGATTCGATCGGTTCGCCAGTCTTTGGCGAGTTCGACCGCCGAGCGCAACAAATGGCCTTGATGTTTCTCGAGCTTGGCCTCAAAACGTTCGAACAGAGTGAATGCGTCGGCGGTGCCGCCAGCAAAGCCGGCCAGAATGCGCTCATGGAACAAGCGTCGCACCTTGCGTGCCGAGCTTTTCAGCACGACATTGCCGAGCGTGACCTGACCGTCGCCGCCTAGCGCGACCTGCTTGCCGCGACGGACCGACAGAATGGTTGTACCGTGCATAGTCTTTAACATGTTGCGTCCAGTGCGCCCGTGATCAATCGATGTTGACGGTATCGTAGGTTCTTGCTCGGAAGCCGTCGCGCGGCGTGCCCATCGCCGCAGCTTGCTGACTCTGCGGGAATGACAACGTGCGCGACGGGCTCATGAGCATAGCGACTGCGTAGAGTGCAGGCAAGTCACCCCGCGTCGGCGGTAGCGCCCTTCTCCAGTGTACTGAAGGCAATTCCCACCAGCGCCATTGACCAGACAATGACGGCGCCGGTTGGCCAGTCAGTTAGCAGCGATACAGCCAGACCAGCGGCAAAGCCTAGGGCGCCAATAATGTACGCCTTGGCCAGCCTTCTCGCACGCGCTTCGCGAGTCGCCAGCGCCGGAATGATCAGACTGGCGAAAACCAGGTAGACCCCCACCATCTGTACTGATGCGGTAACGGCAAGCCCAAACAAAACATAGAATCCCATGCGCCCAATGCGCTGTTCGCCAATACCGAACCAGATGCCACAGATGACGGTGGTCAGCAGAGCAACAACCAGCAACTGCATATTGCCGACCCAGAGAATCTGCCCCACCAGCAATTCTCTCAGGTATTCGCCGCCGTGCGGGTTGCCTGCGAGCAAAATCGTGGCAAGCGTGGCGGCAAGCACGAATACCGTACCGATGATTGCTTCCTGGTACTTCGGCCAACGCTTCTCCGTCCAGGTCAGAAACAGCGCCCCGGCCAGTGCCGCGAACAGGGCGGCGAATTGCACCGCGATGCCATGCGATTCGAACCCGAGAAGGTCAGCGGCAATGACGCCGGCGCCGGCAATCTGGGCGATGGCGATGTCAATGAATACGATGCCGCGAGCCAGGACCACCATGCCCAACGGGACGTGAGTTGCGACCACCAGCAAGCCAGCGATGAAAGCGGGTAAAAGAATGCTCAGATGTTCGCTCATGAGCGACCTGCGGCTGTTTTAAGACGGTCGATGGTGTCATCGAATAACCCAAAAAGATCTTTCGCCTGCTTGGTACCGCCGACCGTGTAGGGCAACTCAACCACCGGGATGCCGGTTCGCTCGCTCAACCACGTTGGCGCCTTGGGTTCGTTGTAGGCCATACGCGCGATGACATCGGCCGGCTCTGTTTTCAGCTTGGACAGCAAGTCGGCGAGGTGACCGGCACTGGGAGGAATGCCCGGCTTCGGTTCAATCGTCATCGTCAGGTCCAGTCCGAGCCAGTTTGCGAGATAGATCCCGTCGCGGTGGTAAGTAACAAGCCGCAGACCTTTTAGTACCTCTGCCTCGCGCTCCCAACGCTTGATCGAAGCGGACAATTTTTCCTGGAATGCCGTATTGCGCGCGGTGTATATGTCCGCATTATCACGATCGATTTCGGTGAGCCGGTTTGCGAGGGCGTTGCCAATGATGGCGAGGTTGCGCGGGTCGAGGTGAACGTGGGGATTGCCGAATGGGTGCACGTCGCCCATCGACCGGTCGACCTTTTCGGGGACGTCGAGGCGCTCGACAAATTCCGATGCCAGAAAGTGGCCCGGTTGTCCCGGCTGCACTTTGCTATTGCCCGCCGAGCGAAGCAGCACCGGCAGCCAGCCGATTTCCAGGTCGGAACCCGAGCATACGACGAGGTCGGCGCGGCGCATGCGCGCGATCAGGCTGGGGCGCGCCTCGACTCGATGGGGATCCTGTTTTGGCGACGTCGCCTGGTAGACCGAAATGTGCTTGCCGCCCAGCTCGTCAAGCAAAGCGGCCCATTCGGGCTCACATGCAAACGCCCTTACTTTAGCCGATGCAGTGGCCGGCAGAGCGCAAGCGAGGGCAACGCAAACAATGGCGACAAACGTTCTCACGATACGATCTCCACATTGGGTCCGCTGTTTTGAAACCGAAGCGCATTTGTTTCTTTCATCGTCATGCTTTCAGAATTTGTGCGCGCCGTGGGCGCCGAGACTAACGATGTACTGGAATATGATCTGATTATCAGTTTCATCAAAACGTGCCTTGTCCTGTGCGAATTGCAAACGGAAACGGGCAAATTCGGATGTCGAGAAATCCACCATCACTGTGGTTCGTTTCGGCTTGTGTTCGCGCAACAGTTGCAGGTCGTCGCGTGAAATGTTGCCACTTGTGATCGGAGCGTATTCGAGGGTTCCTGAATTGAGTTGGTCGTAACGCAATCCCACGCGCCAGCGCGGCATGAACTGCCAGACACCTTGCGCATACCAGCCATCCTGTTCGCTCGAATAAGCGCCGGTCTGCGTCCCCGCAGGCGAGGCGCTGTCTATGTCGTACTCGAGCTGCCCGTCTTCCTCGCGGCCAAAGTACTCTGCCTGAAACTTGAAATTGCGAACCGACGGATCGCCGTTCGGCGTCCACTTCCAAACGAAATTGATCCCCCAGGTCTTGCTGTTCAGATCCGAGAAGATGTTCTCGATTTCGGTGCCGGTCGAATCCTCGTCATCGTATTCACGTTCGGTAGCGGTTGTTTCACGATACGAGGCGCCGATCTGATAGCTGTTGCTAAAGCCAATATCGCCGCCGAGGTGAGCGAAAACTGCACCGGCATTGAAACCGTTCTTGTTGCGTTCGGACCCCGGGAAATTGGCACCGCGGCCGCCTTCGACACCGAGTTCGATAAATAGATCGGTCGGTGCGACATAGCGAAGCTGAACGCCATCTTCACCCAGGTTAGTAGCATGAAACGCCTGTTGCACCAGCGGCGCATCGGCGAAATCCCAGGAGTGAGGGTGTTGCTGGTTTACGTAGCCAATTGCTGAAAAAAAGCGCCCGGCCTTGGCCACCAAACCCGGCATATACCCGCTGTTCTGAATATAGGCCTCTTCGATTTCGATTTCACCGTCGGCGAGGCCGGCAGTGAAATACCCCAGCCAATACGGATCGATGTTGGCCGATATGGTCAGCTCCGACTCATCGAGATTGAAACCGCGTTCACCCGGCCCGGCGCCGTGGCCATGCCCTGCTTCGCCGCCATGACCACCACTGGGGACGAAGCCGCCAATCTGATAGGTGTTGGGATCGAGTTCGAGATTGCGGTACTTGGCATCGAGAATCAAAGATATCGCGGGATTGAAGGCGTTACTCGTTGGCGCTGAACCAGATGATGTCGGCGTAGTCGTCGCCGGCACAACTTCAGTTGACTGCGCTGGGTCGGTTGTCGACCCGCTGTCGAGTCTTTCTTCCAGCTCTTGAATACGTTGACGTAGTTCCTCGATTTCAGCGGACTGATCTTGCGCTAGGGCGGTGGCTGAAAACGAAAGTGAAAAGGCGAGTGTACTCGCGAGGACATTCCTGCTCATGCTGATAGCTCCATTGAAACACGACACTCCCGGCGATGACTTTGATGCCGATCGCCGGCCATAACTAATTCGTCAGTTGTTTCAGAGCGCTATCGGTGGGTCTCTGCAGGGGTGGCGAGCGGAGTCGGCCGACGCCAAGAGGTTCGGAACGGCCGCGCGAAGGAGGTAACACGCGTGCGTCAGCTCGATGCGCAACTCCTGGCCCGGTGGAACGTGAACGAGCTTTGCCGCGGTCGCGCATTTGTCGCACAGCTTGAGATGTATCGGCGTTTGCTCGGGATCGGCGGCATTGTCGCCAGCATGCGACACCAAGTGTGCCATCGCCCCGTGCTGGGCGAACGCCAACACAGCCGGGAGCAGGAATGCTAGAAGCCGTCTTCTGAACCGTTGGGCCATGGCCCGCGTAAAGTAGCAGAATATCAACACGTGCCGCAAGCATCAGCACGTCCGCTTTGGCGTGATATCGAGTCATGAGCGGCCGCTCCGAGAACAACTATTGCTATAGTTGATGAGAGTGTCAGTCCGCAACGATTCTCGAGGAGCGGAATATGAAGATGCAGCGTTCGTTGTTACCCCATGCCTGTCAGCGTAGACGTGAATTATTGGTCGCCGGATCGGTGGCCGGGGCAATCATTGCGTTTCCGCAGCTGGCATTCGCCGGCAAATTGCTCGGCGTTGCATCCGAGGTCTACATCAACGGCAAGCGAGGCTACCGCGGCGCCACTGTTCGGCCTGGAGATGTCGTCAAGACGGGTGGACTCAGCGAGGCGGTGTTCGTGGTAGGCAAGGACGCGTTCATGTTGCGTGAGCGCTCCGAGATGCGCCTACTCGCTCCAGAGCGGGGAACGGTTGGCATAGCGGCTGGATTGCGCGTTGTGACCGGCGCCCTGTTATCGGTGTTTGGCAGCGGAAAGAGAACGCTGACAACTTCGACCGCAACGGCTGGCATACGCGGCACTGGTGTGTACGTTGAAGTTACTCCTGAGTCGACTTATTTCTGCACTTGTTACGGCGCGGTTGAATTGGCCGATAGTTCGGGCTCGGCAACACGGCAAGTCAGTGCGATCCATCATGACGCGCACACGGTCCATGCCGAGCCGAAAAGTGGCAGCATTTTCGAAACCGCAACGATGCGTAACCACTACGATGAGGAACTGCGTTTGCTCGAGGCCCTGGTGGGTCGCAAACCCCCGTTCATGGCTGGTTGACGCCGTCGATTGGCAGCGCGGCTCACCGGTTTTTTTTAACGCCGGTTTTGTTCAAAGCTCGCTTCGATCAAAGCTCGTTTTCATCAAAACCGGGTTCGATGAAAACTGGTCCCGGTCAAAATTCGTCCATCGCCCATTCGCCAGGCAGGTGGCTGACATCGCTCCAGCTAACCAGCTCAAGTTCCGAGCCGTCGGCTCGGAACGTGTTCACCGACGCATTGTGGATGGGAAACTTGCGTGGCGCCGCGAGTGGCATTCCGCTGGCGTGGCGGTAGGCAATGTCGAGCACACCGCCGTGGGTTACAGCGACAATGCGCTTGCCATGATATCGCTGTGTCAGATCCACCAGCAAATCAATTATGCGTCCAGCGAATGCGGCAAGTGATTCACCCTCGGCCAACGCAGCGTCTTCAACCCGCGAACGGAACGCTTCAAAATCCTCGGCGGCGGACTGTTGCGCTTCTTCCCGCGTCTTGCCCTGCAGGACACCGAGATTTCGCTCGCGCAGGCGGGCCTCACCCATGACCGGCAGCTCGCTCACAGCTGATATTGGCGCGGCGGTCTGCATGGCACGGCACAAGTCGCTGCTGATCAGGACGTCAATGTCGACGCCGCGAAACCGCCTGCCCAGTGCTTCGGCTTGCTCGAGACCGACGTCATTGAGAGGGATGTCCAGATGGCCCTGAATGCGGTGCTCGGCGTTCCAGTCTGTTTCGCCGTGGCGTATCAATATCAGTTCAGTCATTTTTTCGAGTCCAGTGCGCCAACGGTTCAAACATGCGCCGCGACATATCGTGCATGCTCGAATGGATACGCGATTTCACAGCGCCGGTGGTGTTTTGCTGATGAGCCGCATTCTTCACTGCGACGAGCAGCGCAGTGTCGTTAGCGGGACGATTTTACTGACTTGCGTTTGGCGCGCGGATGAGCGGCGTCATAGACCTTCGCCAGATGCTGCCAGTCCAGGTGTGTGTAAACCTGTGTCGTCGAAATGCTGGCATGGCCAAGCATCTCCTGAACGGCGCGCAGATCGCCGCTGGATTGCAATACGTGTGATGCGAACGAGTGGCGCAGCATGTGCGGATGTACGTTTTGCGTCAAACCTTGTTTGCGCGACCACATGGTAAGCCGCTGTTGTACTGTCCGGGGTCCAATCGACTTGCCTCGATGATTGAGAAAAAGGGCACTCTGCTGCCCTTTGGCAATCGCTTCTCGTTTGGCGAGCCAATCTTGTACACAGCGCAATGCAAACCGGCCCACCGGCACGACGCGCGTTTTGCCGCCCTTGCCAAGCACTCGCACGGTAGCATCATCGAAATCAATGTCGGCTGGTTTAAGCGCCGTCAGCTCCGACAAGCGCAGTCCCGAAGAATAGAACAGCTCAAACATGGCGCGGTCGCGCACGGCGAAGGCATCGTCGGCCGGCATTTCAACCAGCCTCGTCACTTCCTCTGGGGACAGGACGTCGGGAAGTCGCTTTGCAGTTCTGGGCGCCCGTACTCCGACGCAAGCGTTTTGCTTGAATCCATGGTCGCGTATCAGGAAACTGAAGAAACTGCGCCATGCAGACAGTGCGCGCGCAAGCGAACGGCCGCTGAGGCCGGAAGCATGCAAACGTGCGACGCAGCGCCGGATGTGATGCACTTGCAGTTCTTCGAGCGGCGTCGGTGCGCAGGCGTGCATCAGCAATTCTATGTCGTGCCGATAGCTCTTGACCGTGTGGCCGGACAGACGGCGTTCCTGTTCAAGATGGGCGAGGAAACTGCGCACCAGAAGCTGGTGTTGCTCGCTGCCTGTTGCTGTGTTTGCTTGTGCCTCAGCCACTGTTTGTATAAACGCTGTCGTCTTATAGAATCGGTGTCGGTCAGTCAAGATGGCGTGCTATGACTGCAGATGTGATATCGCCGAGCCGCTGCAAGTAAAGCGTACCCATTTCCGGATAAAAGCGTTGCGCATCCTCGGATGCGAGCACCATCAACCCGTCCAGTGGTTCGCCGGCCAGCTTGACGTAGGCAAACGACTGCAACGGCGGCTGCGCTTCGGCGAACCACTGTATTGAATCGAACATTGCATGACTGGTGCAATATGGCACTGTCAGGCTGGTGGCAAAAGCGAGTAATTCATCGCTCACGGCGGAAAACTCGTCGCGCGCGGGTGGTTTTTCAGATCCCCATGCGCGCAATGCAATGTGAGGAACCGAAAAATCCTCGCGCAAATGAAAATAAAGCGTACCAAGGGCATCGTCCAGGCTTGACGACGAAATCAATGCCAGGGTGATGCGATGCATGCGTTCACTGATAGCATCATTTTCCTCGCCGAATGTGATCAGCTCGGCCAGCTTGGCTTCGAGAATTCTGTTTCGTTGTCGTAGTTGGGTTAGCTGCCGTTCAGCGATCGGGACCGCGCGCCCCTCGTGTGGGTCCGGAATTCTGATCTTCGCCAGTATGTCCACATGAGCATCCAGAAACTCCGGATGCTCCTGTAAGTATTGGGCAACGTCAGCGTCAGTCATTTTTCTCCCTGAATGTCGATCTCGCCTTCGAACACGGTTCGTGCCGAACCGGTCATCAAAATACTTTGTCCCTCACCACGCCACGCGATGCGTAATTGTCCGCCGCGAGTGTGGACGCAAACCGGTGAGTCCAGCAACCCCCAGTTGATGCCGATCGCAACGGCGGCGCAGGCACCGGTGCCGCAGGCGAGCGTTTCGCCGGCGCCACGCTCCCAGACGCGCAGCCTGATGGTATGCCGATCGACAACCTGCATGTAACCGGCATTGACCCGCTCAGGGAATGCTCTGTGCTTCTCAATCAATGGTCCCTGGGACGTGACAGCGGCGGTATCGACGTCGCTAACGAGCTGCACTGCATGCGGATTGCCCATCGACACCGCGCCGATCTCGAGCTGAGCGTCGTTAATGGAAATCGTGTAGGCGTGCTCGCGCCGCTCAGCGCGCATCGGTATGTCAGCAGGCTCAAACCGCGGTGGTCCCATGTTGACGGTAACTTTTCCATCCGTTTCAAGCTGTGGCTCGATGATGCCAGAGATCGTTTCGACACGGATCGTGCTCTTCTTCGATAATGCCTTGTCGTGCACATAACGAACGAAACAGCGGGCACCGTTACCGCATTGACCGACTTCCAGCCCATCGCCGTTGAAAATCCGGTAGAAAAAGTCAGTTCCGGCCGTACGGGGCGGTTCAATTACCAGCAACTGGTCGAATCCGATGCCGGTATGCCGGTCGGCCATACGCCGGATCTGCATGCGGTCAAGGGCAAACGGCTGCTGTGTTGCATTGACGACGACGAAATCGTTGCCGGCGCCTTCCATTTTTGTGAATTTCAGGCGCGTCATCCTGGCGCGCCCTCGAGTTGCTTTGACATGACGAAGTCGTCCATGACATAGCCATTCCCGATTTCGACGATGACCTTGTCAGTAACAGCGAAACCGGCCCGCAGGTAGAACGCAATGGAGGCAGTGTTGCCTTTATTCACTTGCAGGTAAAGCCGCGAAAAACCTTTCTCGCGCGCGCGCGCTTCGACATGCTGAACCAGTGCATAGCCCAAGCCGTGTCCCTGCAAGCGAGGATGCACATACAGCTTGTCCAGTTTGACTGACGCGGGGTCCGTCCCCACTTCACAACCGGCAAAACCAGCCAACACGGTATCGACCGCGATCTTGTCCCACCAGGCCTGGTTGGTCTTGATCTGTGAAGCGATAGCGGCCGGCTGGTAGCGCTGCGCGAGCATATAATCGATTTGACTCACGGTAATGATTCCGGGGTAGTGCAGATACCAGATCTCGCGTGCCAGCTGCGAAACTGCGTCCACGTCCTGTTCCGATACGGCCGAGATGCGCACCGTTTGCTTGATACAGGACGTCACAAGTTTTTCGCCAGGAGAGGCCCGCACGGCCCATTGCGGTCGCGCCAGATGCAGCGATCCATGATGACTTTAATGCCGTTGTCGCGCGCGCGCTCCGCAGCAGCCTGGTTGATAATGCCCTCCTGAATCCACAGATGCTTGAAGTTTCTCGCCAGACACTCGTCGACGATCGTGTCGAGGAAACGCGCCGGTCGAAATACGTGCACCAGATCGACCGGATCGGGTACGTCTGACAGGGTCGGGTAGGCAGCTTCGCCGAGGATTTCGGGCACCAACGGGCGCACCGGCACGATTTTGTATCCGAGACCCTGCAAGCCGCGTGCGATGCGATAGCTGGGCCGTTTCTGCAGCGGTGACAATCCAACCATCGCGATGGTTTTCACATCCCGCAGCAAGTTGCATATTTCGCCGATGTCAGGGTTCGAGAACATGGTTGATCAGTAGCGCTTCAGCAGTGCATCGGTTTAATGAATAATCGGTCGATTCCAGGAAACGGTTCTATCAAAAACCGGCTCTGTCAAAAACTGGCTCAGTAAATTCTCTTTTCACCAGGCGGCCTGGTCTTGAAACGTTTGTGTACCCAGTAGTATTGCTCAGGTGCGGCTTTAACGCATTCCTCGATGAACTGGTTCATTCGCAAGGTATCGGCGCGAAAGTCCCGGCTCGGATAATTTTCCCACGCCGGCAGGAATCGAATCTGATAGCCACGCCCGGCGGTTTTTTGCTCGATCAGCACCGGAACAACGGCGGCTCCAGTCAGCGCAGCCAGTCTCGGGACTGCGTCGATGGTGGCAGCCGACACGCCGAAGAACGGAACGAAGATGGCGTCGCGCGGGCCAAAATCCATGTCCGGCAGGAAAAACAAAGGCAATCTCGCTTTCAATCCGCGCACCACCGGTTTTATTCCATCCTGACGCGAGGCAAGTCTTATCGGCCGAAATCGGGTGCGGCGCGATACCAGAAAGCGGTCGAACACCGCATTCTTTTGATGGCTGTACATGGACTGGGCATTTTCGTCGATCGAAAGGCGAATGGCGAGAATCTCCACGCCAACGAAATGCGGAGCAAGGACGATAACCGGTCCAGCACGGTTGGCCTCATCGAAGTGCTCTTTACCTTCGACTGTTGCCAGCGCGCGCACCGTTTCGACATTTGACCACCAGGCAATCGATGTCTCGGCCAGAGCGCGCCCAAATGCGCGGAAATGCGCGCGCCCCAGGCGACCACGTTGCGCTTTTGACAGGTTCGGAAAACACAGTTCGAGATTGACGCGCACCACATGTCGCCGCTCGCGCGCCAGGCCCATCATTAACAGACCGAGCAACTCGCCAGTACGGGCAAGCAGTGTCGGTGGCAGGAAGTGCAGCAACCACATCAGTGCCAGCGCGGTCCTGGTCAGCATGTCACGTCGTTGTCCTGACCTCACCCGTCACGGTGTGCCTTTCGTTGCCGATGAAACTGAAGGCGCTTGCATTCCGGCCGGCGCTTTATAACGGTTGTATGCCCACAGGTATTGTTCGGGATAACGTCCGATGATGTCTTCGAGCGCCCGGTTTACATGGCGTGCTTCGGTTTCACCCGCCTCGCGCGGCGGCATCGTTTCAAAATGTGCTTCGAAACCAGCTCCAGACGGCAGCCGTACGGCATAAGCCAGCACAACGGGTGCCTTGCTACGCTGCGCCAGCCGCGACCACAGCGTCATGGTGTAGGCGGGCCGGCCGAAGAAGTCGGCCCACTCGCCGTCGCCCGAGCCGGGGACTTGATCTGGCAGCAGGCCGATCGCCTCGCCCCGTTGTAAGGCTCTGAGCAGCTGCCGTACCCCGGCGACATCGGTGGTGGCGAGATGGATGTTTGGGCGCATTCGCCCGGCGCGCATCGCCGGTTCGAGGCCCGGGAAACGTGGAGGCCGGTACAGCACGGTGATTGGATACCTTACGGCAATGTACTGCGCCAAGACCTCGAAACACCCGAAATGCGGCGTGAGAATGACCATGCCGTTGCCTGCTTGCGCGGCGGCATCGATCAGTTCCCATCCAACCGCGCTGCGCACCCATGACGCGCTTTCGTGCTGAGGCCGGAACCACACGGCAGGCAGTTCGGCAATAGCCTTGCCCGCCTCGCGGATACTCAATTTAAGCAGTTTTTCGAACCCGGCCCGATCGCGACTGATACCACTGCCAAGCAGGTTCTCGCGCACGCGTTTGGCGTATGATGGCGAGGTCAGATAGGTCAGCCAACCAAGCAGGCGGCCGGCGGAATGCATCCAGGCCAGGGGCAGCTTTGCAAGAACGCGCAGGAAGCTGGTCAGCATCGCATTCCGGTTTTGGCTTTCAGGCGAGCCTTTGTTATCCTGCGCGACTTTCTTGAAACAGTAGTGGTGGACAAGCTGATGAGCGATTACCTGTTTACTTCCGAATCGGTTTCGGAGGGCCATCCGGACAAGGTGGCAGACCAGATTTCTGACGCCGTACTCGACGCAATCTTAACGCATGACCCGACTGCACGTGTAGCGGCGGAAACGTTGGTCAACACCGGATTGGTGGTGATGGCAGGCGAAATCACCAGCGATGCGGTGGTTGATTTCCAGCAGGTTGCCCGGGACACCATCAAGCGCATCGGCTATGACAACACTGAGTACGGCATTGACTACAAAGGCTGCTCGGTCCTGGTTGCCTACGACAAGCAAAGCCCCGATATCAAGCAGGGTGTAGACGCCGCACACGACGACCCTCTCAACCAGGGCGCGGGCGATCAGGGCTTGATGTTTGGCTACGCCTGTGACGAGACGCCCGTGTACATGCCGCTGCCAATTCACCTCGCCCACCGCCTGGTCGAGCGGCAATCCGAATTGCGGCGTGATGGCCGCCTGCCATGGCTGCGTCCCGATGCCAAATCCCAGGTCACGATTCGTTACGCCGACGGCAAGCCCGCCGCAATTGATACCGTCGTGCTATCAACGCAGCACGCCCCGGAAATGGAGCTCAAGCAGATTCGCGAAGCAGTGGTCGAGGAAATTGTAAAACCGGTACTGCCGAAGAATCTGATCAAGGGTGATGTTAAATATCTGGTCAATCCCACCGGGCGATTCGTGATCGGCGGCCCGCACGGGGACTGCGGTCTGACCGGGCGCAAAATCATTGTTGATACTTACGGCGGGGCTGCGCATCATGGTGGCGGCGCATTCTCAGGCAAGGACCCGTCCAAAGTTGACCGCTCTGCCGCCTACGTGGCGCGCTATGTAGCCAAGAACATCGTCGCCGCCGGCCTTGCGAGCCGCTGCGAAGTTCAAGTGTCCTATGCCATTGGCGTGGCGCGTCCGACCAGTGTCTATGTCACGACCTTCGGCACCGGCAAGATCGCCGATGATGCGATTGCCAGGCTGGTCGAGCAGCATTTCGACCTGCGCCCTAAAGGCATCGTACAAATGCTCGCCCTGTTGCGGCCGATCTATGAAAAAACGGCCGCCTATGGCCATTTCGGCCGTGACGAACCCGAGTTCACTTGGGAAAACCTGGACAAGACAGAAGTCCTGCGGTCAGACGCGGGGCTGAAGCGAAGCGCTGCGGCGTAGCCGCACTGGCTTGTTCAGGTTTCGGCGTAGACTCATGTTCGCGCTAGCGAACGTGATGTCGAAGCCAAAACTGCATTAATCGAGGTACTCAGGGCCGACGCCGGTATCAAGGCGTCGGCAGCGGCCTGACAGGGCGAACTTTCCGATATCGGCCCGGTCTTTTATAATTCACCCTTTGCTGAGGAGCGCTGCGACCTCTACCCAATAGGGGGCCAGGCTCAGCAACCGAACAACGGCGCTCACAAACCTTATACCGGTTTGGAGCGCCTTTTTTTGTGTCGCGCTTCCGAACAAGGCTATTTACAGGAGAGTGACCATGTCCGCAGTTCTGCAACAAAACGCCAAGTCAAACGATTACCGTGTCGCTGATCTTTCCCTGTCGGATTGGGGCCGCAAGGAAATCAGTATTGCCGAAACTGAAATGCCCGGCTTGATGTCAATTCGCGAGGAGTACGCGGCGACCCAGCCCCTGCGCGGAGCGCGTATCGCCGGATCATTGCACATGACGATCCAGACGGCGGTGCTGATCGAAACGCTACAGGCGCTGGGCGCGGAGGTACGCTGGGCATCTTGCAACATCTACTCGACGCAGGATCACGCCGCCGCGGCGATTGCTTCTGGCGGAACTCCCGTGTTCGCATTCAAGGGCGAGTCGCTCAAAGAATACTGGGAGTTCACGCATCAGATCTTCGACTGGCCAGAGGCTAATTTCGCCAACATGATTCTTGACGACGGCGGTGACGCTACAATGTTGCTGCATCTGGGTGTGCGCGCTGAAAGTGATCCAACAACACTGAATCACCCGTCAAGTGAAGAAGAAACGGCCTTGTTTGCCTCGATCAAGGACCGGCTCTCCAAGCAACCGAAGTGGTACTCGACGCGGCTCGACCATGTCAAAGGCGTGACTGAGGAAACGACCACCGGCGTCAAGCGCCTTTATCAGATGGCACAGGAAGGGCTGCTCAGGTTTCCCGCCATCAACGTTAACGACTCGGTAACAAAATCGAAGTTCGACAATCTTTATGGCTGCCGTGAGTCGCTGGTTGACGGCATCAAGCGCGCAACCGACGTCATGGTCGCGGGCAAGATTGCGGTTGTTGCAGGGTACGGCGATGTAGGGAAAGGCTGCGCGCAGGCACTGCGTGCATTATCAGCGCAGGTCTGGGTCACCGAAATCGATCCGATCTGTGCCCTGCAGGCGATGATGGAAGGCTATCGCGTGGTGACCATGGATTACGCCGCTGACAAGGCCGACATTTTCGTCACTGCCACCGGCAACTTCCATGTCATCGACCATGAACACATGAA
>JBFKXV010000008.1:0-19387 GCA_041637935.1 Burkholderiales bacterium
GCCAAATCAATTACTTTGACACCTTTCTCGACAAGTGCCGGGGCATGTGCCATGGCCACACCATGTGGTGTGGCAAAGAAAACAACATCGCATTTGTCGAGGCGCGCGTCCTTCGGATCTGAAAACTCGAGATCAACGTGACCTCGCAGACTGGGGAACATCCCTGCAACCGGTGTGCCGGCTTCGCTGCGCGAGGTAATGGCGGTCAGCGCCGCCTGCGGATGCGTCGCCAATATCCGAAGCAGTTCCGCTCCAGTGTACCCGGTGCCGCCGACAATCCCTATTTTTATCATTTCATGCAATATGTTACAGGTGAATTCGCTGATAATACCTAAAGTTTGATCGTCTCTCAGGCCAAATTGCGTCTCAGGGCAAAAAACAAAAAAGCCGCCCGGAGGGCGGCTTTCAGGAATCGGAAATTGGTTAGCGTTTCGAGTACTGAGGACGCCGCCGCGCCTTGTGCAGGCCGACTTTCTTGCGCTCGACCTCGCGTGCATCACGTGTAATCAGCCCGGCTTTTCGCAACACCGGCTTGAGCGAGGCGTCATAGTCGACCAGCGCCCGGGCAATGCCGTGGCGCACGGCACCTGCCTGGCCGGACTCACCGCCTCCGCTCACGTTCACATGAATATCGAAGTTCGCCAGGTTTTCGGTCAACTCGAGCGGTTGCCGAACCAGCATGCGTCCGGTTTCACGCGAG
The DNA here is from genome assembly GCA_041637935.1 of Burkholderiales bacterium. Classification (GTDB taxonomy): domain Bacteria; phylum Pseudomonadota; class Gammaproteobacteria; order Burkholderiales; family Eutrophovitaceae; genus SG8-40. The sequence goes on from JBFKXV010000008.1 coordinate 701, forward strand.
AAGAACTCGTCTACCGGCTTGCGGTTAACTACGATGTTTCCGCTACCCGGCCGGATGTAAACACGCGCCACCGCAGATTTGCGCCGGCCCGTTCCGTAATTCGATTGTGATGCTGCAGCCATTTCCGTTTCTGCCTCAGACGTTTAGTGCCTGCGGCTGCTGTGCCGCATGCGGGTGTTGAGAGCCAGCGTAAACCTTGAGCTTTTTCAGCATCGCATAACCCAGTGGCCCCTTGGGCAACATGCCTTTAACCGCAACTTCCAGCGCCCGGGTTGGAAAGCGTTGCTGCATTTTCTTGAAATTCGTTTCGTACAGCCCGCCCGGATAGCCGCTGTGCCGATAGTACATCTTGTCCTGCGCCTTGTTTCCGGTCACACGAATCTTGTCCGCGTTGACCACCACAATGTAATCACCGGTATCCACGTGCGGCGTAAAGATCGGCTTGTGCTTGCCACGCAGACGTCTGGCGATTTCAACTGACAATCGCCCGAGCACTTTGTCACTGGCGTCGATCAGGTACCATGCGCGACTCACGTCGCTTGGTTTGGCAGTGTAGGATTTCATTATGGTGACGGTTCCCAGCGGGATCGTCTGAACGCGAAAGGCGCGAATTCTAATCGCCAGGCAGGCCCATTGTCAAACCCGGTGAGGCGGGGCAACGCCTAGATTTAATTGGAATTTTAGGCCAGTCATCGGCGTATCGCCCGCTGTCCTTGATGCTAGCGAGGCAAAGCAATTGCTTCTAACCGGGCTCATAATGCGGAATAATCGCACTTTGGGGTGGCTGCCGCCCCGTATTGTTACATTGAGTCAGTCACTTAAATCAGCCCGCCAGGGGCCCTAGCCGCACATGCGTAAATTCTGGTTGATATTTTCTCAGGCCGTGACGATCTGTCTCGCGGCGTTATTTGTCGTCACCACTTTTCGGCCGAACCTACTTGGGCTGTCGCCGCGCTCGATCGGTGGCGAAGTTGTCACGATCCGGGAAGCTGGCGACCAGCAAATCCAGAACATCAACCTTGGCAGCCTTAAATCAGCCGCCCAAAAGGCAATGCCGGCGGTGGTCAACATTTACACCACAAAGCAGACCAAGCTTCCCCGCCACCCGTTCATGGACGATCCACTGTTTCGCCGCTTCTTTGGCGACCAGTTCGATGGCGAGAGCCGCCAGTCCGCCAGTCTCGGGTCCGGTGTCATCGTTGGTCCGCAAGGTTACGTGCTCACCAACAACCATGTGATCGAAACGGCCGATGAAATTGAAGTGGCGTTCGCTGGCGGCAGGAAGGCGTCGGCGGAGATTGTCGGAACCGACCCGGAGACCGACTTGGCGGTGCTCAAAGTAGACACGGCCGAACTACCCTCAATTGCGTTTGGTAATCCGAAAAATCTGAGCGTCGGCGATTTCGTCCTCGCGATCGGCAACCCTTTTGGCGTTGGACAGACCGTCACAATGGGAATCGTCAGCGCGAAAGGCCGCAGCCGCCTCGGTATCAGCACGTTCGAGGACTTCATCCAGACCGACGCGGCCATCAATCCCGGAAACTCCGGAGGTGCGCTGGTCGACGCGGCCGGCAATCTGGTTGGCATCAATAGTGCGATCTACTCGCGCACCGGCGGATCGCTCGGAATCGGCTTCGCCATCCCGTCAGACTTGGCACGCCATGTCATGGAAGAAATCATTGAAACCGGTTCCGTCACGCGTGGCTGGATCGGGGTAGAGGTACAGGATATTTCGCCTGAGCTGGCTGAATCGTTCCGCTTGCCGACCACCAACGGCACGTTGATTGCCGGCGTCCAGCCCGGTGGCCCGGCCGAGCGGGCCGGCATTCGACGCGGCGACATTCTCGTTGCCGTCGAATCACAGGAGTTCGCCGACGCCACTGAAATGCTGAACTTGATTGCCGCGCTGGAACCGGGCAATGCCGCAACGCTCACGATTCTGCGCGACCGTGAGCAAAAACTGGTTCAGATTCAGGTCGGCACCCGGCCGCGGCCGGCGCTCAGAAGAAGCTTGGAGTAATTCACCTCATTCGCTCGACACGGTCAACGCCGTTGTCATAGGTCAACTCGGCGGCGAGTCAGACTGCGGTTCTTCGTCCTCTGCGGGCTTTCCGACCCAACCCGATACAATCAGCCCCAATTCGTAGAGTATCCAAATTGGAATCGCCAGCAAGAACTGGGATACCACGTCAGGCGGGGTGAAGATGGCTGCAACCACAAACGCGCCTACCACCACATAGGGGCGCGCCTGCTTGAGTTTGTCAATGCTGACAATGCCCATGCGCGTCAGAATGACCACAGCGATCGGCGTTTCGAACGCCACACCGAACGCAAAGAACAGGGTTAGCACGAAGTCAAAGTATTTCTGAATGTCCGTCATCACGCTGACGCCCTCCGGGGCGAAGTTGGTGATGAACTTGAAAACCGTGGGAAACACAATGAAATACGCGAACGCCATTCCGGCAATGAAAAGCAACGTGCTCGTCGCAATCAGCGGCAGAACCAGTTTCTTTTCATGTGTATACAGGCCCGGTGCAACAAACGCCCAAATCTGGTAAAGGACGTACGGCAGGGCGATAACAAGGGCGACAAACATCGTCACCTTTACCGGCACGAAAAACGGCGAGGCCACCTCCACCGCGATCATTTGCGTGCCTGGAGGCAATTTGTCGAGCATTGGCTGGGCGAGCAGGCTGTAAATGTCCCTCGCCCAATAAAACAGGCAGAAAAACACCACCACTAACGCGGCAAGGGCGCGTATCAGTCTGTCCCGCAACTCGATCAGGTGCGACATGAAGGAATCAGATTCACTCATGTGCGTGCTTTGCGGCGCTAGATCTTGGTTGATTACAGTTCGGGCGTGCAGAGTGGGCTGGAGAACCGGACCTCATTTGCATTGTCGATCTCAAGCTTTCTTGCCGTCTGATTCGGAAACCGTCGGTGAGGAAACAGACTCCTTCGCCGGTGCCGGCGCTGGTGCCCGCGTCTGCGTGGTCGCGTCGATTTGCGACGCCTCCACCGGTTCTGGTGCCCGTGTCTGCGCCGCCGCTTCGCCTTCCGACGCCTGCTCCGGCTGCTCGTCCGGATAGTCAGGTGGGTTGAGGGAGTGCATCAGATTGATGCCCGCCTTGGGTTCTTCGGCGTCCGCCTTGGGTTCTTGGGCGTCGGGCTCGCTGGCGCCCGCCTCCGGATTGACGGCATCTTCCACGCTTTTGCGCGTTTCCGATTCCGCCTGTTTGACCTCGTCCTCGATGAAGTTAACCTGCTTTGAGACGCTCTCTTCAATCTCCTGAGCCGCTTCCTTCATTGAGGACTGCAGCTTTCGCAGCTCATCCAACTCGACTTCGCGATTGATGTCCGCCTTGATCTCGCTGACATAGCGCTGCATCCGTCCGACCAGATGCCCGAGTGTGCGTGCGACACGCGGCAGCCGCTCCGGGCCAATTACAATCAGCCCGACGATGGCAATGATCATTAACTCGGAAATGCCGAAGTTAAACATTAGGTGAAACCGCGCAGCTTGAAGGGAATCAGGTTTTTGACTCTTCCTTCACTTCGCCTTCGATGGTTTCACCTTTGGTTGCCTCGGTTTCAATTTTCTTCGCCGTGGCCGTGGGTTCGTCTTCATCGGTCTTCACGCCGTCCTTGAAGCCCTTGACCGCTTTGCCAAGGTCAGAACCGAGGTTGCCAAGTTTCTTGGTGCCAAAAACGAGTACAACAACCACCAAGACGATTAACCAGTGCCAGATACTGAATGTTCCCATTTGCTTCGCCTCTGAAAGTTCACTTACGCCGACTTGTGCATCATCCCCGGAAGCGGTTTGTCACCGCCAAGAACGTGAATGTGGAGATGATAGACATCTTGCCGCCCTACCCGGCCGGTATTGACAACCGTCCGAAACCCGTCCGTCAAGCCCTGTTCTCGCGCCAGACGCCCGGTCATCACCATAATACGCCCGAGCACGCCTCGATCCTCCTCCTGCGCATCACCGAGCGACGCGATGTGCTTTTTCGGAATGATCATGAAATGCACCGGCGCCGCCGGGTTAATATCATGAAAGGCGAGAATCTCATCGTCCTCATACACCTTGCGGCTTGGAACCTCGCCCCGAACGATCTTGCAGAAGATACAGTCTTGTTCGCTCACGCTCACCAACCCGGAAAACGCCTGAGCGTCCACCTACGGACATAAGTAAAGAGGTTTAGTCGGACAAGCGCCGGCTTTTCTTTTCCTCAATACCGGATATGCCTTCCCGTCGGCGCAACTCCTGCAACACATCGTCCGGCCCCAGCCCGTAATACGAAAGCATCACCAGGCAGTGAAACCACAAGTCCGCTGTTTCACGTACGAGATGCAGTTTATCACCGTCTTTGGCGGCCAGTAGCGTCTCGGCGGATTCTTCGGCAACCTTCTTCAGGATAGCGTCCTGCCCCTTGGCGACCAGGCTTGCAACGTATGAACTGCCAGCATCCGCGCTACTTCGCTGCTGTATCACCTCGGCCAGCCGTTGGAGGATACTGGTATCAGTCATGATTCTCCGTAAATCTCGTCGGGTTCAACCAGAACTGGCTGCGTGATGACCCAATTGCCCGCCTCCAGCTTCCGGAAAAAACAGTTTGCACGCCCTGTGTGGCAGGCGATCCCCCCAGCCTGATCGACTTTGAGCAGAACCACATCACCATCGCAATCGAGCCGTATTTCTTTGACAGTCTGAACGTGTCCAGATTCCTCGCCCTTGCGCCAGAGCCGCGATCGCGAACGCGACCAATAGACTGCGCGACCGCTACTGACTGTCTCGGAGATCGCGTCGCGATTCATCCACGCCACCATCAGCACCTGTCCGCTACTCGCATCCTGAGCAATGGCGGGCACCAATCCATCCTCGTCCCACTGAACTTCGTCAAGCCAACCCGCGCTCATGTGCGCACCTCGATTCCCGATTCCGCAAGCTGCTTCTTGACGTCTGCAACCGTCAATTCGCCATAATGGAAAACACTCGCCGCCAGCAGCGCATCTGCACCTCCTTCAGTGACGCCGTCGACAAAATCCTCAGCATCACCAACTCCGCCGCTGGCAATAATTGGCACATCGAGCGCGTCGGAAAAAGCGCGCGTCAGTTCAAGGTCGAATCCGGCCTTGGTGCCGTCCCGATCCATGCTGGTTAACAGAATTTCACCGGCCCCGGCTTGCTGCATGCGCCGACCCCAGTCGAGCGCATCAATACCGGTCGATTTCCGCCCGCCGTGGGTAAACACCTCCCAGCACATTGGTGACGAACCCGCCACACGGCGCGCGTCCACCGCCACGACAATGCACTGCGATCCGAAACGCGCTGCCGCCTCTTCAACGAGTTTCGGGTTCAGAACGGCAGCTGTGTTGATGCTAACCTTGTCAGCTCCCGCGTTGAGCAGCCTGCGCACGTCATTGATGGAACGAACGCCGCCGCCAACGGTGAGCGGAATGAACACCTGTGCAGCGACCTCTTCGATAACGTGAACGATCAAGTCACGTTCGTCACTACTGGCTGTGATATCGAGAAAACACAATTCATCGGCGCCTTGCTGATCGTAACGCCGGGCGATCTCGACCGGATCGCCGGCATCGCGTAATCCGACAAAATTGACGCCCTTGACGACCCGCCCGCCAGTCACGTCTAGGCAGGGGATGACACGCTTGGAAAGTCCCATGACCAGAACCTCTATCTGCAGCTGCAGACTTTATTCGGCGGCTGGCTCATCGCCGGCCTGCTGCGCGGATGTCTGGGCCAGCTTCTGCGCCGCGGAGAAATCGAGCTTGCCCTCATAGATCGCGCGCCCGGTGATTGCGCCCATAACACCCTCTTCCTCAATCTCACACAGTGTCTCTATGTCTTTCAGCGAGGTGATCCCGCCACTGGCAATGACCGGTACCGTCAGCGCCCGAGCCAACTCGACGGTTGCCTCGATGTTCACGCCAGTCATCATGCCGTCACGCCCGATGTCCGTATAGATGACCGCCTCGATGCCATAGTCCTCGAACTTCTGTGCCAGGTCGATTACATCGTGTCCCGTCATCTTCGACCATCCCTCAACGGCCACTTTTCCGTCCCGCGCATCAAGTGCAACGATGATGTGACCCGGGAACGCGTAACAGGCATCATGCAGGAATCCGGGTGTTTTAACCGCCGCCGTGCCCACCACAATATATGACACGCCATCGTCCAGATAGCGCTCGATGACATCCAAATCACGAATACCACCGCCCAGTTGGATTGGAACGTTATCGCCGATTGCAGCCACCACCGCCTTGATCGCTTGCTCGTTCTCCGGCTTTCCGGCAAACGCACCATTGAGGTCTACCAGATGCAGACGCTGTGCGCCCTGCTCCACCCAATGACTGGCCATAGCGGCAGGGTCCTCAGAGAAAACAGTTGCGTCGTTCATGTCGCCCTGTTTGAGGCGAACACAATGCCCATCCTTCAGATCGATAGCGGGAATGATTAACATGATTAGGAGTATGTCTACGTAGTGTTACAAATGAAGACCGGGGCTTTGTCACGGCAAGAAATGCTGCTCGCCATGCTACCGGCGCAACGTGAACTCAGACGTTAGCCGTTCCGAATGCTTTATCCTTTGACAAATCCGAGGAGCCGTCCCAGTTGACGAAATTGGACAACAGCTTCAGTCCCGCGGACTGACTCTTTTCCGGGTGAAACTGAACCGCAAAAATGTTATCGCGCGCCACGGCGCTGGTGAATCCAAAAGGATAGTGCGTCGTTCCCGCCACCAGCTCACGATCTGCCGCCTCAACGTAAAAACTGTGCACAAAGTAAAACCGGCTGCCATCCTCAATGCCTTGCCACATCGCATGCGGCCGATTCTGGAATACCTGATTCCACCCCATGTGCGGCACCTTCAGCTTGTTGCCTGACTGGTCACGCATACGCTCAGGGGGGAAACGCTTCACACGCCCAGGCAGCAAGCCCAGCCCACGGGTGTCGCCCTCCTCACTATGATCGAACAACATCTGCAGGCCAATGCATAAGCCCAGAAACGGCTTGTTTTGTGACGCGACGACGATCGACTCTCTCAGGTCGCGCGCGTCGAGTTCACGCATACAGTCCGGCATCGCCCCCTGGCCGGGAAACACGACACGGTCAGCGTCAACGAGTTCGCCCCCATCGCTGGTGACGACAACTCTGCAATCGGGCGCAACATGCTCGAGCGCCTTCGCGACCGAACGAAGGTTACCCATGCCATAGTCGACTATTGCGATCGTGGCCATAAGCGCAATGAATAGAATGCCTTTACAGACTTCCCTTGGTCGAAGGCAGTGCCTGGCTGGCGCGCGGATCCATCTCCGTTGCCGCTCGCAACGCGCGGCCGAACGCTTTGAATATGGTTTCGGCCTGATGATGCGCGTTGTCTCCAGTCAGGTTGTCAAGGTGCACCGTGATCTGCGCGTGGTTAACAAATCCCTGGAAGAACTCGTGTATCAGGTCGACATCGAATTCGCCGATCATGGCGCGCGCGTAGTCGACCCGATATGCCAGCCCGGGACGACCGGACAGATCAATCACAGCACGCGACAGCGCTTCATCCAACGGGACATAGGCGTGGCCATAGCGACGCACGCCTTTCTTGTCACCGAGCGCTTTTGCAAAAGCCTGGCCGAACGTGATGCCAACGTCCTCGACCGTGTGGTGCGCGTCGATATGCAAGTCACCCCTGGCCTCGACATTGAGGTCGATCAAGCCATGCCGTGCAACCTGATCCAGCATGTGATCGAAGAACCCGATCCCGCTTGATAGCTTGGACTGCCCACTGCCATCGAGGTCGAGTTCGACCCTGATTTGCGTCTCGAGTGTATTACGAGTGACCTGTGCCTTGCGCATTGCGAGTGGATTTTTGAGCAGATTGCAATCGTAACCTAACATCACTTCCGGTGCGATAGGCCAGTTTGCAAGTTAAACGAGCACAAGCTAATCGGGCCCGACCTGATCGCCTGTAGTCTAATCTGTTACCGCCTATTCGGTTGCCGCTAATTGAGCAGTGCACGCAACGCGCCGAGCAATGCATCGCATTGCGCATCGGTGCCAACCGTGATCCGCAAGAAGGCTGCCACCCGCGGCGGATTACGGAAGTGGCGAACAATAACACCTTGCTGGCGAAGGCTCGCCGCTATGTCAGGCGCACCCCGGTCACGATGACGGGTCAGTACAAAATTCGCCGCCGAGGGCAACACTTCGAAACCCAGGCCTTGTAACCCCGCGACCAATCGAGCACGACTGTCAACGATCTTGCGACAGCTATTGGTAACGTGGTCGGCATCTTCGATCGCGGCAGTCGCCGCCTTCTGGGCAAGCCGGTCAAGCGGATAGGAATTGAAGCTGTCCTTGACCCGGTCGAGGGCGGCAATCAGGTCAGGATGACCGATTGCATATCCGACCCGAAGACCAGCCAGCGAATGCGATTTCGACAATGTACGGGTGACCAGAAGCTGCGGGTGGTGATGCACCAGCGGCACCACCGATTCGCAACCGAAGTCGACGTACGCTTCGTCAATCACCACCACTGAATCCCCGTTCGCTTCGAGCAGCCGCGTGATTTCCGACACCTTGAGCGCAAGCCCGGTGGGCGCGTTCGGGTTGGGGAAAATAATTCCGCCGTTCTCCCGCATATAGTCGTCGACGTCAATTTCAAACTTTGCGTTGAGCGCAATCTGTTCGTGGGGTGTTCCGAACAAACGGCAATACACGGGATAGAAACTGTAGGTAATGTCAGGAAACAGCAACGGCTCACGATGTGTGAGCAGCGCCCGGAACGTATGCGCCAGCACTTCATCGGAGCCGTTGCCGACGAACACGTTGGCCGGCGCGACGCCGCTGTGCCGGGCAATCGCCGCACGCAAGTCGGCACTGACTGGATCCGGATACAAGCGCAGCGACTCATCGGCGTGGCTGCGCAGCACTTCGAGTACTCGCGGACTCGGCCCGTACGGGTTTTCATTGGTGTTCAGTTTGACGACGTTAGCGCCCTCGGCCTGTTCCCCCGGCACATACGGTGTCAGCCCATGTACAACATCGCTCCAGAAACGGCTCATACTCAGTACCGTAGCCAGTTCAATAACGCATGCGTGCCGCTCGCGCATGCGCTGTCAATCCTTCGCCATCGGCCAGTTCGGCGGCGATCGGGCCCAGGTTGGCAGCGCCATCAGGCGAGACGGAAATGACACTGGTGCGCTTCTGGAAGTCATAGACCCCCAACGGCGATGAAAAACGCGCGGTGCGCGCCGTTGGTAAAACATGGTTCGGTCCGGCGCAGTAATCGCCGAGCGACTCGGACGTATAGCGGCCGAGAAACACTGCGCCCGCGTGCCGAATGCGATCGAGTAATGCCTGCGGGTCCTCGACCGACAACTCCAGATGTTCCGGCGCGATCTGATTGGCGATGTCACACGCCTCAGCAAGACTGGCAACATGAATCAGCGCACCGCGATCGCGCAGCGAAACCTCGATCACCTTGCGCCGTGGCATACCAGCCAATTGGCGCTCGATACTCGCTGATACCTGGTCAAGGAAACCAGCATCCGGACTGAGCAGGATCGCCTGAGCCATCTCGTCATGTTCGGCCTGTGAGAACAGGTCCATGGCAACCCAGTCGGGGTCGGTCGCACCGTCACAAATCACCAGGATCTCTGATGGTCCAGCCACCATATCGATGCCGACCACGCCAAACACGCGGCGCTTGGCAGCTGCGACGTATGCGTTGCCGGGCCCGACAATTTTGTCGACTTGCGGAATGCTTTCAGTACCGTACGCCAGTGCAGCCACAGCCTGCGCACCACCGACTGTGATCACGCGGTCAACCCCGGCAATGTGCGCTGCCGCCAGCACCAGATCATTGCGTTGCCCGCCCGGCGTCGGAACAACCATAATCACCTCGCCAACGCCCGCAACCTTGGCTGGAATCGTATTCATCAGCACCGTCGAGGGGTACGCCGCCTTGCCACCCGGTACGTATACGCCGACCCGGTCGAGCGCCGTGACTTTCTGCCCCAATCGGGTGCCATCGGCCTCAACGAAGCTCCACGACTCCGCGCGTTGTTTCTTGTGATATGTGCGGATGCGCAAAGCAGCCTGCTCAAGCGCATGTCGCTGCGGCTGTGGCAATTTGACGAATGCGGCGCGCAGTTCTTCCGCTGTCAAGGTCAATTCATCGACGCTGTTAACCGTGAGCTGATCGAAGCGGCTGGTGTACTCGAGCAACGCCTGGTCGCCATTGTTTTTCACCGCAGCGAGGATCTCCGTGACCGCGGATTCAATCCTGTCGTCCTGCGTCGTCTCCAGCGCCAGCAATCTGCGAAGTCGCTCCGCGAAATCAGCATCACTGGTAGAGAGCCGGTTGACGATGCTCATTGCTTTGCCGCTCATTGCCTGGCCGCTCATTTTTTCACCAGTCATTTCTTCGAACCGGCTACAGCGGCGGAGAACGCGTCAAGCAACGGTTGAACGCCAGTACGCTTGAGTTTCAATGCGGCCTGATTGACGATCAGTCGCGAACTGATCGGCATGATTTCCTCGACCGGACGCAAATTGTTGGCTTTGAGTGTGTTACCGCTCGATACCAGGTCGACGATCGCGTCTGCTAAACCCGCCAACGGCGCCAGCTCCATCGATCCATACAATTTGATCAAATCGACATGTACACCCTTCGCCCCGAAGTGTTCGCGCGCTGTCTTGACGTATTTCGTGGCAACACGTATCCGCGCCCCCTGGCGCACCGCTGATTCGTAATCGAACTTGTCGGCAACCGCCACCATCATGCGACAGCGCGCAATGCGAAGATCCAACGGCTGATACAAGCCGGCTCCGCCGTGTTCGAGGAGCACGTCCTTGCCGGCGATTCCCATGTCAGCAGCACCGTACTGGACATAGGTCGGTACATCAGAGGCGCGCACAATAATGATCTTCACGTCTGCGCGATTGGTGGCAATGACCAGTTTGCGGGATTTCTCCGGGTCGCTGGCCGGTTTGATCCCGGCAGCTTTGAGCAGCGGCAGGGTCTCATCGAATATCCGCCCTTTTGACAGAGCCAATGTAATAAAGCCGGTATCGCCTACCAAAACACAGTTCCTGTTGTTGTATCCATTACTAGGAATGACACCCGGTCGCCACCGCCCGCGGCCGGCTCCGTAGCGTCTTGCGTGCTTCGTCCGCGACACGCAATGACCGGGCCTTGCACCAAATCACATCAGTTGGCGCGCTTGATACGTGCCCCCAACTGGCTGAGCTTCTCTTCGATACACTCGTAGCCGCGATCGAGATGATAAATCCTGTCCACCAGCGTCTCGCCTTCGGCAACCAGCCCGGCAATCACCAGGCTTGCCGAAGCCCGCAGATCGGTTGCCATCACGCGCGCACCCTGCAGATGCTCGACACCCTGAACAACTGCGGTGTTGCCCTCTACGTCAATTTCAGCACCGAGCCGCTTCAATTCCTGCGCATGCATGAAGCGATTTTCGAAAATCGTTTCCGTAATCACACTGGTGCCGTCGGCGACCGAATTAAGTGCCATTAGCTGCGCCTGCATATCGGTCGGATATCCCGGATAGGGAGCTGTTCGGGCATTCACCGCGACCGGCTTTCCGCGGCTTTGCAGAGCCACCCAATCCTCGCCATATTCCACCACCGCACCAGCCTCACGCAATTTGGCGATGACCGCACCGAGAATGTCGGCACGTGCGCCCGACAATTTGATCTCGCCTCCAGTCGCCGCCGCCGCCGCCAGAAAAGTCCCACTCTCAATGCGATCGGGCATCACCCGGTAGTCCGCCGCGTGCAGTCGTTCAACGCCCTCGACGCTAATCACGTCGGTGCCGGCACCGCTTACCCGGGCACCCATGGCGTTGAGGCAGCTTGCAAGGTCAGCTACTTCGGGCTCCAGAGCAGCGTTCTCGATCACCGTCGTGCCATCGGCCAGTGTTGCGGCCATCATCAGATTCTCGGTTCCGGTCACCGTCACCAGATCCATTTCGATGCGCGTGCCCTGCAGTCGCGATGCACGCGCATGGATGTAGCCACGCTCAATCTCGATCTGCGCGCCTAACGCCTCGAGCCCCTTGATGTGCTGATCGACCGGTCGCTGTCCGATCGCACACCCGCCCGGTAGTGACACGCGTGCTTCTCCGAAACGTGCCACCAACGGCCCGAGAACCAGTATCGACGCACGCATGGTCTTGACCAGTTCATAGGGTGCGACACGGTGCTCAACGCGGGTCGCGTCCAGACTGACGCCGAGCTTCTCGTCCAGAGATACCTCGACGCCCATCTGCCCCAACAGCGTTAGCATGGTGGTTACGTCGCGCAAGTGCGGCAGATTTTGCACCCGAAGTGTTTCCGGGGCGAGGATGGATGCGCACAAGATTGGCAAGGCCGCATTCTTGGCACCCGACACTTTCACTTCACCGGAGAGTGCTCTGCCCCCCTGAATAACCAGCTTGTCCACGGCGGCGGCCGGCTACTGTTCGGCCCACTGCTCCGGGGTAAGTGTACGCATCGACAGGGCGTGAATTTCCTCCCGCATGCGGTCGCCAAGCGCCCGATAAACGATCTGATGCTGTTGGACGCGATTCTTGTTGCGAAACTCCGGGCTGACGATAACGGCTTCGAAATGCTGGCCGTCGCCAATCACCTCAACGTGATCGCAAGCGAGGCTTTCCTTGATATACGTCTTGACGGTCTCGGGCGTAAGCATCTTTTCGGTAACGGCGTGGCGTCAGGCGCGCAGCTTGTAGCCACGTCTAATGAGCAGCAAAGTCGCGCATGATAAGGCCAAAAGGGCGCCGCCCACAATCATCAGGCTCGAATAAGGCGACATATCTGACACGCCGAAGAAACCGTAGCGAAAGCCATCGATCATGTAGAAGAACGGGTTGAGCTTTGAAACCTGCTGCCAGACGTCCGGTAACGAGTGGATCGAATAGAACACACCTGACAGAAACGTGAGCGGAATAATGATGAAGTTCTGGAATGCGGCAATCTGATCGAACTTCTCGGCCCATATGCCAGCAACCATTCCGAGCGTTCCCAGCAGCGCCGCGCCGAGGAACCCAAACACGAGAACCCATGCCGGTTGTACCAACGGGATCGACACGAACAGGGACGTGGCAAGCAGAACCCCGGCACCGACCAGCAGGCCCCGCACACAAGATGCCAGCACATAAGCCAGATAGAACTGAATATGCGTCAACGGCGTCAGCAGCACAAACACGATATTGCCGGTGATCTTCGACTGAGCAATGCTTGATGATGAATTGGCGAAGGAATTCTGCAGCAGCGACATCATCGCCAGACCGGGTATCAAAAAACTGCTGTATGCCACTCCAGGGTAGACCTGCACACGCCCTTCGAGCACGTGCGAGAAGATTAGCAGATAGAGCATGGCGGTCAGGATCGGTGCCAGGACAGTCTGGAACGCGACTTTCCGGAAGCGCAGGATTTCCTTGTAGAACAACGTCAGAAACCCGCTCAAGCTAGGCTCCACGCATTATTGACATGAAAACCTCTTCCAGATCAGGCTGGGTCAGCTCCATGCCGGCAATCTCGCGATCAGCTCGGCGCAGTTCCGCCAGTACCTCCTCGACCTGGGCCCAGTCGCGCAGTGTGAGCACCCATTCGCCACCGCTTGCTGGAGCGGCGAGCATCGGATGCAGAGACTCCGGCAGTGACTCTCCGACCATGCGCAAGCGCAGTTTCAGGGCGGAGAACCGCTTGAGCAAATTTTCGGTCGTTTCGAGCACCACCATGCGCCCCTGCTTGAGCATGCCGATACGCGTGCAAAGCGACTCGGCCTCTTCCAGATAGTGGGTGGTCAGCACGATGGTATGACCGACTTTGTTGAGCTGCCGGATGAACTCCCACAAACCCTGTCGCAGGTCAACATCGACGCCGGCGGTTGGCTCATCGAGAATGATCACCGGCGGTTTGTGTACCAGCGCCTGAGCCACCAATACCCGCCGCTTCATGCCGCCGGACAAGGAACGCATATTGGCATCGGCTTTGGACACCAAATCCAGACGCTGGAGTATTTCATCGATCCAGTCATCGTTGCGTCGCAAGCCGTAATAGCCCGATTGCAAGCGCAGGGTTTCGCGGACCGAAAAGAACGGATCGAACACCAGTTCCTGTGGCACCACGCCGAGCGACCGGCGTGCGTGCTGATAGTCCTCGACGACGTGATGTCCCATCACGTGTAGCGAGCCTGTGTCGGCTCTTGCCAAGCCCGCGATCAGACTGATCAAAGTGGTCTTGCCAGCCCCGTTGGGACCAAGCAGCGCGAAGAATTCGCCCTGCGTCACATCGAGATCGATTTCGGAGAGCGCCTGCACCGGGCCATAGGCCTTGCTCACCCCCCGTACTTCAATGGCTGGCCGCATATTGCGATGTTTCTCGTGCTATTGATTGGTCGCGGGCATCACATGCGATCCCACGGCTTGCGCGCGACCTACTCTGCATCGAGCAAGATCAAGTCTTCCACACCATACAGATTGGTCAGACTCTTGATTGCTTCACCGAGGTTGGCAAACCGCACTTCCCCTCCCTTGGCGCGCGCCTGCCGCGACCACTCGAGCATCAGACTGACCGAAGCTGAGTCGATCTCGCTGACTTCGGAAAAATCGATCACCGCTTGTGATTGGCCCAGGTATTGGCCACCCGCTTCGAGCAGCAAGGTCGCATTTTCCAGCGTCACCGGTCCACTGACGTAGACCCGGCCATCGGACTCGCGGATCACCGTTCTTTTGCGGCAGCGGACACGTCCCCCGCATTTTTCTTGATCAGGCTGTCGAGCAAACCTTGAACGCCGCCGCGCTGGATCTCCTGGGAAAAAATGCTTCGGTAATTGATGATCAGACTGGCTCCTCCCACACGGACATCAAATACCTTCCAACCGCTATCGGTGAGCGCCATGTCGTAATCAACTGTTACCGGTTGCGCACCGCCAGGCAGCCGGATCAAGGTGCCGACGGTGGCGGTGCTGGTGTCGCTGCTGGCGCGCAGCGGCCGATACTCGACATGGATTGCGTTGTACATGGTAAATGCCGACGCGTAGGAGCGGATTAGCAGCGTTCGGAACTCCCGGATCAGCGCCGTGCGCTGTTCCGGCGTGGCTTGTCGCCACGGCCGACCAATCGCCAGCCTGGTCATTCTCGGGAAGTCGAAGTGCGGCGCGATTTTCTGCTCCATGACTTCGGCAATCCTGACCAGGTCACCAGACTGGATTCGTTTATCACTACGGATGATGTCCAGCACCTCGTCTATCGTCTGCCTGACCAAAACATCAGGTGGCACCGGTGCTGCCGCCGCCGAAGACATCACCATGGTCAGGGCGACTACCAGTAGCGCCAAACGTTTCGCTGCAAATGCCATCACTTAAGTCTCCATTTTCACGACCAGTGGGCTAACCGGCGTCACTTGCCCAACCCGCCTTCGGCCGCCTTGCCGTACAGGAACTGCCCGATTACCTTCTCGAGCACGATTGCTGATTGCGTGAGTCTCACGCTGTCACCGTCCGCGAGAAGCTCAATATCGCCACCGCCGTCAATCCCGATAAACTGGTCTCCCAGCAACCCGGAGGTCAGAATCGAAACCGAACTGTCTTTCGGGAACTTAAAGCGCTTGTCGATGCGCATGGTCACTTTTGCGCGCAAAGATTGGTTATCGAAGCCGATTCGCTCCACCCGGCCAACAACGACACCGGCACTCTTGACCGGTGCACGCGCCTTCAAGCCGCCGATATTGTCGAATTGGGCCGTAATCGTGTAGCCGTCTGACACACTGACCGAACTGGCGTTCCCGACTTTGAGCGCAAGTACTAACAGGCCAATCAGCCCGGCTGCGACAAATATTCCCACCCACAAATCAATCGTCGTGCGCTCCATTTATCAGATCCCAGTAAACATGAAAGCAGTCAACACGAAATCGAGCGCCAAAACCGCGAGCGCCGAAGTCACCACAGTGCGCGTGACAGCATGCGATACGCCTTCAGCCGTCGGAGGTGCATCATAGCCTTCAAACACCGCAATGGCGGTTACCGCGAAACCAAACACGATACTCTTGATCACACCATTGAATACGTCGTCCCACAAATCGACATTTGACTGCATCTGTGACCAAAACGCACCAGCATCTACGCCGATGACAACCACGGCGATCAAATAGCCGCCAAATATACCCATTGCACTGAAAATCGCCGCCAGCAACGGCATCGATATGAAACCGCCCCAAAACATCGGCGCCACAACCCGCGAGTAGGGATCCACCGCCATCATCTCCATGGCGGATAATTGTTCGGTTGATTTCATGATGCCGATTTCCGCGGTAATCGCTGAGCCAGCGCGGCTGGCGAACAGCAAGGCAGATACGACCGGCCCCAGTTCGCGCACCAGCGACAGTGCGACCAGCGTGCCAACCGCTTCGGCCGAACCATAACGTTTCAGGGTTTCGTAGCCCTGTAATCCAAGAACCAGACCGACAAACAGGCCCGATACAACAATAATGATCAACGACAGCGCGCCGGCGAAGTAAACCTCATTAACCAGCAGGCGAAAGCGCCGGAAAGTGGTTGCCGAGCGAAGCAGCACGATACCCATGAAGCGGCTCGCCGCACCCAGGCGCCAAACACCGTCAACCGTCAGCCGGCCAACAACGCGCAAGCCTCGTACCACCGCAGTACTCATTCAGCTTCCCAGGCCGAGATCTGCATCATACGGGCTCCCGGGATAGTGAAATCGGACCGGCCCGTCGATATGCCCCTCGACGAACTGACGAACGTATGGTTCGTCGGATGCAAGCATCTGCTCGGGCGTGCCCTGCGCAACGATTTCGCCGTGAGACAAAAAGCAAACAAAGTCAACAATCTTGAACGATTCGGCGACGTCGTGCGTGACCACGATCGACGTCACCCCCAGCGCCGAATTGAGTCGCTTGATAAGATTGGCGATCACCGCCATCGAAATCGGATCGAGCCCGGCAAAAGGCTCGTCATACATAATCAGGTCCGGATCGAGCGCGATGGCACGTGCCAGCGCCACGCGTCGCGCCATGCCGCCTGACAACTCGACAGGCTTCAATTTGTGCGCGCCGCGCAGTCCTACTGCATGAAGTTTCATCAATACCAGGTCCCTGACCATGGCTTCAGGTAACTGCAGATGTTCGCGAATCGGGAACGCCACGTTCTCGAATACCGACAGATCGGTAAATAGCGCGCCGCGCTGAAACAACATCCCCATGCGCCGGCGTGCGGCGTACAAACGCGCGTGGGACATCGTGCTCAGTTCCTCACCGTCAAAGCGCACGACGCCTTTTTGCGCCTTGATTTGCCCGCCAATCAGTCGCAGCAGCGTTGTTTTGCCCGAACCGCTGCCTCCCATGATTGCGACCAACTTGCCGCGGGGAAATCCGATAGTAAGATTCCGGAGAATGGAATTCGCCCCATAGGAAAAATCGACTCGGTCGAATTCGACCAGTTGTTGAGCTTGCACTTTACCTTTGAGTTTGTCGTGATGCGCTGGCATTCTAGCGGACATGAACGCAACACGCAGTGAAATGGATTCGCCGTCGATCCGGAGACTTTGCCGCCTTGTTGGACACGCTCGATAGAATACGCTGTTGTAATCGCCTGCATGCCCGATTGATGCCATGACAGCTGCGTTGGAGTTCTTCGGACTGAGCAAACGTTACGGAGCAATCGAGGCAGTATCTTCGCTGTCGCTCAAAGTCGATCGCGGTACGACCTTTGGACTGGTTGGCGCGAATGGCGCGGGTAAGACAACACTCATCAAGTGTCTGCTGGATTTCTGCGGTGTCGATGGCGGAAGTATTCATGTTTTTGGCATTCCGAGCAGCCGCACCGAGGCGCGCGGCCGCCTCGCTTTCCTGCCGGAGCGGTTTGTTCCACCGTATTACCTTACGGCAAAGGACTTCCTGCAATTCATGGCGCGCATGTACGGACGCGACTTCGATTTGCCAGAGTGCCTGGACATGCTCGCCACGCTTGACCTGGAGCCCGATGTGCTGGCACGGCCAGTCAGGCTACTATCCAAGGGCATGACCCAAAAAATCGGGCTCGCAGGTTGTCTGCTGAGTTCGCGCGAGTTGCTGGTACTCGATGAGCCTGGCAGCGGCCTGGACCCAAAAGCACGCGCCCTGTTCAAGGCAGCCGTGCGTTCTGCGCACGCCGCCGGGCGGACGGTCTTTCTAACCTCTCACTCACTGGCTGACGTCGACGAAATATGCGATCAGATCGGCGTCATGCATCGGGGAGAGCTGCGATATGGCGGCGACCCGGCGCAGCTGAAACGGCAGTACGATGCGACCACGCTCGAGCAAGCGTTCCTGAAGTGCATTGGAGAAAATTAACGCAACTCTATGAACCGCAACGTTTTAATGGCATGATTGTTGCCTCAGAAGCGGTGTGAACACTTACCCTTGAAACAGTGACCCAAGCCCTCAAAGAAAACAAACCGGATCTGATCATCGTCGACGACGATCCGCTGATCACAGATACTCTCGACTTCGTACTGGGCAAGGACTACAACGTTCGCGTTGCCGAGTCACGCTCCCAGGTCAAGAGCCTGCTCAGACAACTGGACACGCCGCCGGAGTTGGCGCTTATTGACCTCGGCCTGCCGCCCGCACCACATCGACC
>JBFKXV010000009.1:0-19109 GCA_041637935.1 Burkholderiales bacterium
ACCCGTCCCCTGCTAATTTCAGAATCGGGGTTGCTCCCAAAATGGCGTCAGGCAGGGCGCGAGGAGTGCAGTTTGGTTATTCCAAATAAACGACGAGCAACACAGCATGGCGCCAATTTTGGGAGCAACGCGTCGACCTAATGTTGCGTTAACAGGCCCTAGTCCGGTTGCGCCAGAAGACTGGCCAGTCCGCGCAGCGCCGGCGTCTTTGCAACAATCACGTAGGTCGGGATGGCAGACAGATAGTCGCTAAAGCGGCCTTTGTCGTCGAAGCGGTTGCGAAAACCAGACCGGTCAAAATACTCGCCCAACCTCGGCACAATGCCTCCGCCGATATACACACCGCTGCGCGCACCGAGCGTGATCGCAACGTTGGACGCGGCAGTGCCAAGTGCGGCGCAAAAAATATCGACCGTTTCGCAGGCACGGTCATCGCGACCCCCGATCGCACCGTCGGTGATCTGCGCCGGCTCGAGCCGCCGCGGTTGGACACCGTCGAGCTCGCACAAAGCCCGATAAATATTGGTCAGGCCCATGCCGCTCAAGAATCGCTCTACCGAAACATGACTTCCGTAGTCGCGCCGGAAGATTGTCAGAATGGCGTCTTCCCGCGCCGTTACCGGGCTGAAGGCGACGTGACCGCCTTCGCCTTGTACAGGCAGCCAGCGGCCGGCATGCCGCAGTAAGCCGGAAACGCCGAGGCCGGTTCCCGCGCCCAGAACGCCTATTGCGGTATCGGGGACCGGTGCACCGCCACCGACTTTGCGAATTTCATCCTGGTTGAGAATCGGTACTGCCAATGCCAGAGCGGTGAAGTCATTGATCACATGTAACTGATCGAGTCCGAGCGCATCGCGCGTTGCGGCGATGGAAAACGACCAGGGACCGTTGGTCAGCGTGATCCGATCCGCGGTCACCGCCGTGGCGACGTCAAACGCGGCAACATCGATATGCGGATCTCCAAGCGAAGCAAGATAATGGCGTGCCGCCTCTACCGGTCCGTCAAAATCCTGGCAGTAGAGGGTTTGCTCGTGCTGCGTTTGAGTCGTACCCGTTGGCACCACAGCGAATCGGGCATTGGTTCCACCGATATCCGCCACCAACGATTTGTTCCGTTCACTCATTGGCAAAGGTCTGGCCGGTTTATCTGCTCAGCGTTCTTTCCACTGCCGCAACGACAGCATCGGCGGTGATTCCGAAGTGCTCATAGAGTACGCCGCCGGGGGCCGATTCTCCAAAGCGCTCTATGCCAACCACCGCACCATCGAGGCCAACGTATTTGCGCCAGAAATCAGGCACTCCCGCTTCAACGGCGACGCGCGGCAATCCTCGCGGTAACACGCTGTCACGATACGCGTCGTCCTGCCGATCGAATACGCTTGTTGAAGGCATCGATACCACCCGTGCCCGGATACCCTTGTCCGCCAGAATGCGCTGCGCACTCATTGCAAGCGCCACTTCCGATCCAGTTGCAACGACAATGACGAGCGGATCTGCAACGTCGGAAAGCACGTATCCACCTCGCTGCACTTGCTCGATCTGTGACGCACTGCGTTGCTGATGCGCCACACCCTGACGCGTCAGCAGTAAGCTGCTTGGGCCGTTTCTGCGCTCAAGCGCCATCGCCCAGGCCGTTGCTGTCTCGACCGCATCGCACGGCCGCCAGACATCCATGTTCGGAATCTGTCGCAGACTTGCGGCGTGTTCAACCGGCTGGTGCGTTGGCCCGTCTTCGCCAAGCCCGATCGAATCATGCGTGAACACGAAGATGCTGCCAACGCCCATCAGTGCAGCGAGCCGCAAGGCATTACGGCAATAATCCGAGAACACCAGAAAAGTACCGCCGTAAGGTATGCAGCCACCGTGCAACACCATGCCGTTCATGATCGCCGCCATGCCAAACTCGCGCACGCCGTAAAACACGTAGTTGCCGTCACTCGCAGACACCGGCCTGGAGCCCGACCACATGGTGAGATTGGAACCGGCGAGGTCCGCCGAGCCACCAATCAGCTCCGGCAGCAATGGCGCAAACGCCTCCAGCGCATTCTGCGACGCTTTCCTTGTCGCCACTTTCTCCGCCTTGTCAGCGACCTTGGAGATGATGGCGTCACGCTTGCGTTGCCAGTCAGCTGGAAACGCTCCTTTGATCCGGCGCTGGAATTCGGCCGCCTCTGCGGGGAACTTGGCGGTGTAATTGTCGAGCAGCTGGTTCCATTCGGCCTCGGCTTGGGCGCCTTTGGCGCGCGCGTCCCAGGCAGCGTAGATATGCTTGGGAATTTCAAACGGCGGGTGAGACCAACCGAGCGCTTTGCGCGTTGCCGCCACTTCCTCTTCTCCCAAGGCGGCGCCATGCGCGGCACCCGTGCCCTGTTTGTTGGGCGAGCCTTTTCCGATGTTCGTTTTGCAGCAAATCAGAGTCGGTTTCTCAGTAATCGATCGAGCCTCGGCAATGGCTCGATCGACCGCACCGGGATCGTGCCCATCGACACCGTCGATGACGTGCCAACCGTAAGCTTCGAATCGTTTATGCGTTTCATCCGAAAACCACAAGCTGATGTGGGCCTTGTCGGAATCAATCGAAATGCCGTTGTCGTCATACAACACAATCAGCTTACCCAGCCGAAGCACACCAGCGAGTGAGCACGCTTCGTGCGATATGCCTTCCATCAGACAACCGTCACCGACGAAAGCGTAGGTGTGGTGGTCAACCAGCTTGAAATCGGGACGGTTGAACTCGGCAGCGAGAGACCGTTCGGCAATCGCCATCCCCACTGCATTGGCCAGACCTTGTCCGAGCGGGCCGGTGGTGGTCTCGACCCCGGGCGTCAGGCCATACTCCGGATGTCCGGGTGTCTTCGAATGCAGTTGCCGAAACGATTTGATCTCATCAATCGGTAGGTCATAGCCGGTCAGATGCAGCACGGCATAGAGCAGCATGGAGCCATGACCGTTCGAAAGAACGAACCGGTCCCGGTTGAACCACGCCGGATCGGCGGGGCTATGGCGCATATATTTGCGCCACAGCACTTCGGCGATATCGGCCATGCCCATCGGCATCCCCGGATGCCCCGAATTCGCCTTTTGTACGGCGTCCATTGCCAGCGCACGGATTGCGTTGGCCAATTCTGTTGTGTTTGCCATTGGTCTTTTCCAGGAAAACAAAATCCCGGAACACCTGTTCCGGGATCATTAGACACTGCGAGCGGCGCTATTTTATCCCAGCCAGTGCAACCGGCGCAGTCAGTCGTCGGGGCGCCGCGGCGGCTTTATTCCAAGTTGCTTGATCTTGCGGTACAGGTGCGTTCGCTCGAGACCGGCGCGGTTGGCTACACGTGACATGTTGCCGTTTTCCCGGCTCAGGTGATACTCGAAGTAGACTCTCTCAAAATCCTCTCGCGCGGCCCGCAGATCGCGATCGAGATTGAATCTGTCGTCCTGTACCGGCACTGCGCCATCGAACTCGGCCAGCGCATTGGTCACGTCACCAATACCAATTTCCGATCCCGACGCGAGCTGAAGACAGCTTTGTACGACCGTTTGCAGTTGAACCAGATTGCCCGGCCAATGGTAATTGCGCAGCATGTTGAGAGCAGCCATGGTAAAACTGCGTGGCCGCGAATCGTGCGCCGGCAATAAATGAGCGAGGATCGCTTCGATCAGTTCCGGGATATCCTCGGAGCGTTCGCATAATGGCGGGACGCGAATAATGGTTCCGGCAATAACTGCATAGAGGCGCGATTCGAATGATTCGTCGACAATGCGATCGGGCAAGGAAACGGTTGTTGAAGACAACAAGCGCGTGCCACTTGCTTCCAGGTCGGCCATCGTTGCCAACAGGGCATATTGCTGCTCGCGCGACAATTCCTGAACGTCACGCACATAAACGATTCCCTGATGGGCAACTTGGGCTAGTTCGAGGCGGCGCTGGTCAAACGCATCAGGGTTGGCAATTTCTACCCACGGCTCATCGTGTTTCCTGAGTAATCGTGCACATTGATCCGCGCCCGCACCCGGTGCCTCAACAAACAATAGCGAACCGCGCAGTTTTGCTGCCCGTTCGATCTGTTCACGCAATTGCGTTACGGCAGGTGATTTTCCGATGGTGGCAAATGAAGCTATCGAGCGCTCACTGACCGGTCCTTGTGCAAGCGCCGAGCCTACGGTCGACAGCAGTTTTTTCAAAGCAATGGGTTTCTCGAGAAAGCCGTAGGCGCCAATGCGTGTTGCCTCTACCGCCGTATCAATGGTGCCATGACCAGACATCATGACGACCGGCATCGTAAGCTGCCCGGTAGACGCCCATTCCTTGAGCAAGGTCACTCCGTCGCTGTCAGGCATCCAGATATCCAGCAATACCAGGTCCGGTGTCGACCGGGACCGCGAGTTCCTGGCCTGGGACGCGCTTTCGGCAAGGCGAACCTGATGGCCCTCCTCCCGCAGAATCTCGGACAACAATTCGCGGATACCAACCTCATCATCTACGACAAGAATCTCGCTCATCGTGCTCTGACCTGCTAACGATTAACAACCGCTTGATGCACGTCTGCCTCCCCGGCAATTTTCAATAACCGAACCTCAACCAGCGCTCCCCCGGAAGCGGGGTTCGAAATGGTGACGCTGCCGTTATGCTCCTCCACGATCTTCCTCACGATGGCCAGGCCGAGGCCGGTTCCGCGCGACTTGCTGCTGACGTAGGGCTCAAACACCCGCGTCATTATCTTTTCCGGAAAGCCGGCGCCATTATCCCGCACCGAGAGAACCACGCCATTCGCGGTTACCTCCGTGCGCACAACGATTTGCGGCCGACTGACCTCAGCGACCGCTTGCTCGGCGTTGCGAAGGAGATTGTGCAATACCTGGCGTAATTTTGCCGAGTCACCAAAAATAGTCGGCAGATGCGGGTCCAGTTCAACACGCAGTAACGGCCTTGAAGCCTCGTACAGTTCCAGTACGTCGCCGACCAATGCATTCAAATCAACCGGCGCCAAGTCAGGTTCAGGAGAGCGCGCATAGTCGCTGAACGCATTCACCATACCTTTCAGCGCGGAAACCTGGTTGACGATCGTTTGCGTGGAACGATTCAACACATCCGAATCCGATGTCTCCAGTTTCTCCGATAACCTGTGCTGCAGACGCTCCGCCGATAACTGTATCGGTGTAAGGGGATTCTTGATTTCGTGCGCCAGTCGGCGCGCGACCTCACCCCATGCTGCATAACGCTGCGCCTGCAAGAGCTCGGTGACATCATCAAATACCACCACGTAGCCTTTTTCTTCGCCCTCCAGAAGCTGCGAACCGCGTAGCAGAAGGACTTGTTTGCCTGACTGGGTATCGACTTCAATTTCCTGCTGCCAGGTCGTCTCGCCGCCTTCGAAACGCGCCCGAGCCGCCTGACAGATACTCATCAGCCGCGGCGCACTTGTCTGCCAATCCGCAATACTGGTTCCGATCAACTGCGTCAGTTGCGCACCAAGAATCTTCTCGGCGCTGCGATTGCTGGCACGCAGACGGAAATCTGTGTCAAACGAAAGTACACCGGCCGATAAATTTGCCAGAATGCTTTCCAGATAGGCGTTCGCCGCGGATAGTGCTTCCTGGTGCTGTTGTGCAGCGTTCTGCGCCTCGGATAACTGGCGCGTCATCGCGTTGAATGATTCCGTTAGCAGCCCGAGCTCATCCTGTCTCTGCACAGGCTGGCGCTGACTGAAGTCGCCTTGTGCAACCGCGCGCGTCCCAGCGGCAAGGAAACCAAGCGGCGCAGATAACCGATTAGCGAACATGATCGCCAGCAGCAGCACCGAGAGCAATGCAACTCCAAGTGAGAGTGTCAGCGCCAGCGTATACAAACGCTTCAGGCCTTCGCGCGAAAGCGATAATTCCTGGTAGTCGCGATAGGCTTCCTGAACCGCCGCCGCGTCACGCGCGAGTTTCTCCGACACGGGTTGCACCAGCTGCAGAATTTCCGTTTCGCCCGCCGGGTAATTAACCGGCACCGCAACACGCAAACGCAATCTCGATTTGCTGTCTTCCTCAATCGAAAGATAGGGCTGCTGCAATCTGACCTGACGCAAAACCGATAAATTGGGCATGACCGGCATGAGCTGTTCAGCGTCAGTTCCAGAGAAGGCAATAATTTCCCCCTCGGGCGTCAACAACGCAGCTTCGTGCACGGCGGCCTGTTCGCGAAGCTTGTTGAGCACCGCCACCCGTGCACCAGCCTGTCCGTCTGACAGACTAACCGCCATCGAATCGGCTTTGCGCTGAAGTTCGCGCACGCCGGTCTCGAGATTGACCCTGCCTAGATTGAGTCCGCCTTCCAGCGCGCTGTCCACCCTTACGTCAAACCAGGATTCGATCGAGCCGGCGAGAAACTGAACCGAAATGCCATACATCAGTACGCCCGGCAATACCGACACCATGGTAAAAACAAGCACCAAGCGCAGCGTCAGCTTTGAGCCGAACACGCGTGCCTTGAGGCGACGCCGCACGGTCACCAGCTGGAAGCCAACCAGTAACAGCAGCACAACCAGCACACCGACCCCAAGGCCCAGTAAGAGCGGCAAATCGTTGGCGAATTCGGTCGTGTTGGTACTCGCCGTCGACAGCAAATAAAGCATCACGACGCCGAGAATCAGTGCCGCCCCGACAACGTGGCGTGTAGCACGATTCATCAACGACTTACGCAGTTTCTTAAGTGGTCGGTTCATAGTTGCACCGTCCAACGGAACCAAGGCGACGATACATCCCACTCATCCGAGCCGAGCGCATCGATCTGAAATGGCTTAGGTAATCGGCCGACGTCGAGTCGCATGCGTAGCTGTGCTTCATAGACACGATCGGTATCGAGCACTGACGCGCCAAACACCTGTTGATTTTCAATGCCACCAAGCACAGACAAGGCACTTTCCAACGTGTCGAACGTCTGGTGCAGCACGCCGTAGCTGAGCCGGTATTGACGCGTCAGCGCGTTATAACTGAGGCGGTAATTTTGCTGCAGTTCGACGATGCGCTTGTTCCAGAAATAAAGCGTATACCAGCGCGGATAGATTACCTCGAACTCAAACAGGAAATGCAAAGGTACGCCACGGTTGAGCGCTTCTTCGACCGTCGGTGTGAGGCTAATACTGAAACTTGCACTGAGGAAATAATTACCGTCGTTATTGGTCAGATCGACAGACTGAACAAAGATATTGTCTGCCCGAGCCAGTGTCGCACACAGCAGAAAACACGCACCCAGCAGCAGAGCGTACGGCTTAGACCTTCTCGAATAAAGCGTGGAAAAAACCATCGTGCTCTTTTGATGGAAGCAGTAAGCCGCTTCCTTGGCAACCACGCTGCGGTGCAAGAAGCGCGTCAGCATGGCCGGATAGAAACCAGTCCACCTGCTCCTCATTCTCTTCCCGAAAGACGGAACAAGTCACATAAAGCAATTTACCACCGCGGGCGACGACCTGCCACAAGGCGTCAAGCAGACCTCTCTGTTGGCCTGTAAATCCCGCGACGTCTTGTGGCCGGCGCAGCCACTTGATATCGGGGTGGCGGCGCACCACGCCGGAAGCACTGCACGGTGCATCGAGCAAAACACGGTCAACCGGCACGCCGTCCCACCACGTGGCAAGTTCGATGGCGTCGGTGCATTGTATCCGGGCATCGAGTCCGAGCCGCCGGAGATTCTCGCCGACCCGCTCAAGCCGCGCACAGTCGCGGTCCAGCGCAGTCATCCGGACGTCTGCGAGTTCAAGAATATGACCGGTCTTTCCGCCCGGTGCGGCGCACGCATCTACCACTTGCTGGCCGGGCTGCGCATCGAGAATATGCGCTGACATTTGCGCTCCTGCGTCCTGCACCGATACCAGCCCGTCGGCAAAACCGGGCAAGCGTTCCACGCTGACGGGCACCTCGAGCTGCACAGCTTCGGCCGAGATCAACGTTGCACCGATATCTTGCTCCGCCAGCATCGACAGGTATTGCGCGGGCTGCATCCGACGCCGGTTAACGCGCAGCGTCATCGGCGGATGCAGATTACCGAGTTCCATCACCGCGTCTGCCCGGCACCCCAGCTGCGCGCGCAGTTTGTCTATCCACCAGAGCGGATAGGATAATCGTGCAACATCGTCACGAGCCGAGGCATCCAGCAGCGCCTCGCGCTGGCGCAAATACTCGCGCAATACGGCGTTGGCAAAAGGCTTGAGTGAGCGTCCGGCTGCCACTCCGACACTCTTTACGGCATGATCAACAATGGCGTAATGGGCTGCCTTGCTGTACTGCAATTGGTAGAGCGCGACCAACAGCAAGGAAACAACTTTCTGATTGTTTGGTTTGCGCTTCGCCAGTCGGTCCAGAGCGAAACGTAACAAACCGAGGTGGCGCAGCGTGCCGTAAGCGCACGCCTGAACCGCCGCTCGTTGCTGGTCCGTCAACGAGCCTTTGCGAAATTCTTTGTCAAGCGCGTCCGTCAGACTGTGGCCGCACAGAACCGCCTGCACAATCGTTGCCGCTGCCAGCTGTATTTTTTGCACTAGGCTTGCTCAGTCGGCAAAGCGTTGCCCGGCCTTGATCGGAAATCCGCGCAGGAATTCCGCTGCGGACAGCCGCTTTCCGCCTTGCCTTTGCAGCTCAGTCAGACGCAGTGCGCCGCTGCCACAAGCGACCACGATTCCATCCTGCGTGGCAGCACTTACTTCGCCCGGCTGGCGCGACACATCTGCAGCCAGCCGTGCTGCCCAGATTTTGATCAGTTGCTCATCGAGATGAGAGAACGCGCCCGGGAAGGGATCAAAAGCGCGTATCGCCCGCTCGATCTCGGCAGCGGGCCGGTTCCAGCGGATGCGGGCTTGTGCCTTGGTGATTTTGTTCGCATAGGTTGCGCCGTCGGCAGGTTGCGCCTGCGGCTGCAACTCCCCCGATGCGATGCCCGCCAGCGCCGGCACGATAGTGCGCGCACCCAGATCGGACAACTTGTCATGCAAGGTGGCCGCGGTTTCATCGGCCGCGATGCGGATTGTCTCGGTGAGGTAAACCGGCCCTGTGTCGAGCCCCTCATCCATGCGCATGATGCTGATGCCGGTTTCGCTGTCACCGGCAAGCAACGCGTGCTGTATCGGTGCCGCGCCGCGCCAGCGCGGCAGCACTGAGGCATGAATGTTGATACAGCCACGCGGAAACGCCGCTAGCACGCTGCGCGGAAGAATCAGTCCATACGCGGCAACCACCATGACATCGGCGCCACAGCCGCGCACCTGCTCGACCGCCGCCGGTTCGCGCAAGCTAGCCGGCTGAAATACCGCGAGCCCGTGTTCAATTGCGAGCCGCTTCACTTCGCTTGGCACCGTTTTCAGGCCGCGACCCGCGGCTGCATCAGGGCGAGTCATCACCAGAACGACCTGGTGCTCGCTTCGAATCAGCGCTTCGAGCGCCGTGGCGGCAAATCGCGGCGTACCGGCAAAGACCAGGCGCATCGGTTCAGTTCGTGGCCCGATCAGATCGCCAGCCGTTCTGCCTTGCGCAGCTTTTTGACGATCCGCTCCTGCTTCAAAGGCGATAGATACTCGACAAACACCTTACCTTTGAGGTGGTCCATTTCATGCTGCACACAAACCGCAAGCAAGCCGCTGGCGTCGAACTCGATAGTGTTTCCGGCCCGATCAAGCGCCCTGACGCTTATTTCCTCGGCCCGGGTCACCTTCTCAAAGATGCCCGGCACGCTCAGGCAGCCCTCTTCGCATTCGATTTGGCCGGAGGACGCGACGATTTCAGGATTGATCAACACCAGCAACTGGTCTTTCGACTCCGAAATATCCAGCACAATCACCTGCTTGTGGACGTCGACCTGGGTGGCGGCGAGACCTATTCCGGGCGCTGCGTACATCGTCTCGGCCATGTCATCGACCAGCGAACGAATCGCATCATCGACCTTCGGGACCCGTTTTGCGACCGTGTACAAGCGCGAATCTGGGTATTTGAGTATCTGGAGCAATGCCATAAATGCTTGCTAATTTAACGGATTAGATGCAGAATTTAAAGCAAAATGTGTAATATAGTAGGGTCGTTTCAGTCGAATCTGCACGACCGTCGGCTGAACACCCAGCGAACAAGGATGCGTCAAATGGGCAAGTCAATTATATATATGGTGTTATCCGCAATCGCAGTCCTGCTAGCCCCCGGGCTGGTCGCGGCGCAGGATACACAATCGACGAAACCTCTCGCGCTGGTTGAGAATCCGCCGTCTCGCTATGTGGTCGTCAAAGGCGACACCCTTTGGGACATCTCCGCGCGTTTCCTTCGCGATCCCTGGCGATGGCCTGATATATGGGGTCTGAACCGGGATGAAATCAAGAATCCTCACTGGATTTATCCAGGTGATGTGCTGGTTCTGGACTTTAGCGGAGCGACCCCGCGACTGCGTTTCGAGAGCGACACAGGCTGGACGTTGTTAACTGAGCGATTAAGCCCGAAAATTCGTACCTATCCACTTGACAGCACGCCGGTTCCGACGATCTCCCCGAACCTGTTGAAATCGTTTCTGGCCAGCACGCTTATTGTTGATGAAAACGCACTCGAATTCGCGCCGACCATTATTGCCGGGAAGGAGGGACGCGTCATATTGGGTGCAGGCGATGTCGCCTACGCGCGCGGTCTCGAGAACGGCGGAGGCAAACGCTACTATGCGGTACGGCCCGGGCGTACTTTTACCGACCCCGATACCGATGAAGTTCTTGGTTACGAAGCAATCTATCTTGGTGACACCCGGGTCAGCGAACGGGCCGACATCTCGACTCTGAAAATCAGCCGTGCGGTACGCGAAATCAATCCGGGTGACCGCTTGTTAACGGTGTCCGGTGATGACGACATGCCACTCATGCCGCGCGCGCCCAGCCGCAACATCAACGGCAAAGTGATCGCTTCCGCCAGTGAAGGCGTTTCCGAAATCGGGCCGCTCACGGTGGTTATCCTGAACCGTGGCAGCCGCGACGGCATCGAGTCCGGCAACGTGCTCGAATTGTCGCGCGCTGGCGAAGTGGTCCGGCCAGCCGGCTC
Source organism: Burkholderiales bacterium (assembly GCA_041637935.1). Taxonomy (GTDB): domain Bacteria; phylum Pseudomonadota; class Gammaproteobacteria; order Burkholderiales; family Eutrophovitaceae; genus SG8-40. The sequence continues at coordinate 11,038 of JBFKXV010000009.1, forward strand.
GCGCGATCCACAAGAGAGGGTGACGCTGCCGAACGAACGCTACGGCGTGGTGTTCGTGTTCAAGGTCTACGAGCGCCTTTCATATGCGCTGGTGATGAATAGCAGGCGTTCGGTGAAGGTCAACGATTTCGTTCTGACCCCATCCTGAATGTCCGACGCGGAACTCGAGGCCTGGCTCAGGCTCGGGCTCATTCCGCGACTGGGACCGGTTGCCTTCAGAAAGTTGTTAAGCAGCTTCGGTAGCCCCGAGGCTGCGCTAAGCGCGTCTGGCGCGGCACTTTCCAATGTAGTCGGGGCGAATCTGGCTGCGGCGATTGCTGCCGGTCCTGACACCAAATTGTTCGCTGCCTCACTGGACTGGGCAGGCGCCGAAAACAACCGGCTCATGACACTGGCCGACAACGACTATCCGCGCGCGCTTCTCGAAATTTCCGACCCGCCTCCGCTGCTCTACCTCAAGGGCCAGGAGGCTTTGCTGAAACATGATGCGATTGCCATTGTCGGTAGTCGTAATGCAACGCCACAAGGCATAGCCAACGCCGAAGCGTTCGCGCGGGAGTTGTCCGGTGAGGGTTTTGCAATAGTCAGCGGTCTTGCTCTTGGCATAGATGCCGCCGCGCATCGCGGCGGATTGCAGGCAGCGGGTTCGTCCATCGCGATTGTTGCTACTGGCCTGGACACCGTGTACCCGGCCCGTAATCACAAGCTTGCCCACGAGCTTTCGCAGCAAGGGCTACTCGTTTCCGAATTTGCGCTCGGGACGCGTCCCCTCGCCGGAAACTTTCCAAGACGCAATCGATTGATCAGCGGATTATCGCTTGGCATGCTGGTTGTCGAAGCGGCCATCAAGAGCGGATCACTGATTACGGCGCGCTACGCAACTGAGCAGGGCCGCGAAGTTTTTGCCATTCCGGGCTCGGTGCATTCCCCGGTTTCGAAAGGTTGTCATGCGCTCATCAAGCAAGGCGCAAAGCTGGTTGAGACTGCTGCCGACGTCGTCGAGGAACTCGGCCGAACTGCCGGTGCGGCCAACACGGTGAAGAGTCAGTCGCCGCCGAGCAAACACCCGGAACTGTTACAAGTTATCGGTTTCGACCCGGTCGATCTTGACACGGTCTGCGCGCGCAGCGGCTTGACTGCCGAGAACGCTTCGGCGATGCTGCTGGAACTGGAGCTCGAAGGAACGGTCGTACGCATGGCTGGCGGCCGATTCCAGCAAGTACGCCAGCCTTAGTATTAACATGAGCAACACTAGTAGTAATAGCAACAGAAATTGCCAGCGCCGATTTGTATTAGCAACGATTCGTATCAGCACCGATTAATATCAGGACAGATATCAACAGTACCGGTATCAACACTACCGATTCCAATTAGCCTTGGGGGCACATGTTCGACATACTGGTCTACCTCGTCGAAAACTATTTTCACAATGGTCAACTTCCCGATGCTGAAACAATTTCGAAACGCTTGTCAGCAGCCGGCTTTGAAGACGACGATATTTCCGAAGCACTCAGCTGGCTAGGTGGATTTGATCAATCGAGCGGCGTTGGCAGCGAAGCAGCTTTCGTTCATAGCCGCGGCTTTCGTGTCTATGCCGACGAGGAATTGGCCAATCTGACTGCCGAGGCGCGCGGCTTCATTCTGTTTCTCGAGGACTCGAACATCATCTCGGCACAACAAAGAGAGCTCATCATTGAGCGCGTGCTGGCGTTGGCTGAACCCGGAGTTGATTTGGAAAAAATAAAACTCATCGTGCTGATGGTGTTGTGGAACCAGCAACAGGCTGTTGACAGCCTCGTTTTGGAATTGCTCGCGAGCAGCGACTTCAGTAGCCCGCAATAACAAAAAACTCCTTGGGACCCACCAATAGCTTGCTCCCAGGTCAGCATCTTCTTATCATCTCGCCCTTTGTTTCTGATCACTGCGTGAATGCCGCAAAATCTGCTGATAGTTGAGTCGCCGTCAAAAGCGAAGACGCTCAAGAAGTATCTCGGGCGAGGTTTCGATATTCTCGCCTCGTATGGCCATGTGCGCGACCTCGAGGCGAAAGAGGGCGCCGTTGACCCGGCGAGCGATTTCCGCATGCGCTACGCGCTGGTCGATCGCAACAAGAAGCACGTCGACAACATTGCCAAAGCGGTTGCCAAAGCCAAAGACATCTACCTGGCAACCGACCCTGACCGGGAAGGCGAGGCGATTGCATGGCATATCTCCGAGATCCTCAGAGACAGAAAGTTACTGAAGAATCGAAAACTGCATCGGGTGGTGTTCTACGAGATTACCGAATCGGCAGTACAAGAGGCTGTTCAGCATCCACGCAAGATCTCGATGCCGCTGGTCAACGCGCAACAGGCGCGCCGCGCGCTCGATCACCTAGTCGGCTTTAATCTGTCGCCCATACTGTGGAAGAAAATTGGCCGTAACCTCTCGGCCGGTCGCGTGCAAAGTCCGGCGCTGCGACTCATCGTCGAACGTGAGCAGGAGATTGAAAACTTCATAAGCCGTGAGTACTGGACGATTCATCTCGGCTCACAGAAGGGAAAACAGGCGTTCAGCGCACGCCTGGTTCACTACAAGGGCAAGAAAGTCGAACAGTTCACGTTCGAGAGTGAATCGGCGCAGCAAGAGGCGGTCGCGCAGATCAAGAAAAACGCCAAGGGTATCGTCAAGGTCACCCGCGTTGAGCGAAAACCGCGTACCCGCCAGCCGGCCGCACCGTTCATTACATCAACGCTGCAGCAGGAGGCTGTGCGTAAACTGGGACTGACTTCAAGAACTACAATGAGCACTGCCCAACAACTCTATGAAGGAGTTGACATTGGCGGCTCGACCGTTGGGCTGATCACATACATGCGTACCGACTCCGTAGTGCTTGCCAAAGAAGCGGTACAGGAGATTCGCGAGTATATCGGAACCAATTTCGATGCTGAGTATCTGCCCAAATCGGTTGTTAAATACAGAAATCGTTCAAAGAATGCGCAGGAGGCGCACGAAGCCATTCGTCCCACTTCGATAACTCGAACACCCGCTTCGGTCAGAAAGTACCTGCGCCCTGATCAGGCGGCACTGTATGAAATGATCTGGAAGCGCACCCTCGCATGTCAGATGGCACCGGCGCGTTTTGACACAACCAGCGTTGATCTACAGGCCGGTAACAAGGACACCTTGTTCAGGGCCACCGGACAAATACTCGTGTTTCCCGGCTTTATCGCGGTCTATACCGAAGGGGCCGACGATACCGAGCAGGAAGAAGAGGCCAAACTGCCTCAGTTAGTCGTCAATGAGGAACTGCCGGTAAAGAAACTATATGGCGAACAGCACTTCACGCAGCCACCGCCACGCTATACGGAAGCGAGCCTGGTAAAGACCCTGGAAGAATTCGGCATTGGCCGTCCTTCGACTTACGCCAACATTATTTCGACCTTGCAGGATCGTGGCTACGCTGTACTGGAGAAGAAGCGTTTCACGCCAACTGACGTTGGCCGTCTGGTCAATGGATTCCTTACATCGCACTTTAATCACTATCTCGATTACGGCTTCACCGCCAATCTGGAAGCAGAGCTGGACGAGATTTCCAACGGCGCACTCGACTGGGTGTCCGTCATGGAGGAATTCTGGACCACGTTCGCGAAGGACCTGAGTCACAAGGAATCGATCAGCAGGGGTATTCCGCTACCAGCAGCGAAACCGCCAGTGCGAAGCTGGGAAACTTACTCGCGGTGTTTTTACGATCCGAAATGGCAGGAGAAACAGCTTCCGGAACTGTGTCCAAAATGCAAGAGCGTTGTTCTGTTACAAAACAGCAGCCGCGGACTATTTGTTGGTTGCAGCGCTTATCCCGACTGCGACTACACCGAACCTTTCGGTTCCGGCCCGATCCGCAAGGAGCCGCTTGCGCTGGGAATGCACAAGAAGACCGGAAAGACGATCTATATGCTCACCGGGCCGTACGGTCCATACGTTCAAATCGGCGAAACACCGGAGCAGGGATCCAAAGAGAAGCCGAAACGCGCTGCCTGGCCAAAAGGTGTCGCGTTACCTTCGGAGGCAACACCTGAAGCGTTGCAGATTGCCCTGAAATCGTTGTCGTTACCACGCCACCTGGGCGATCACCCGGAGACCGGCAAACCGGTCGAAGTGAATATCGGCCGCTTTGGCCCATATATCAAGCATGACGGCGGTTTCAAATCGATACCGAAAACCGACAGTGTGTATGCCATCGAGCTCGACCGCGCCGTCGAGTTACTGGCACAGGCGCGCAGCCGTCCTGGCGCTGGCCGCAAGCTTGGTGTGCACCCTGACGACGAACGGGCGATCACGATTCACTCCGGTCGCTACGGACCGTATCTCAAATATGTTGCTACCAATGTAACCATCCCGGAGTCGATCAATCCCGAGAAGATCACCATCGAGGAGGCAGTCGAACTGATTGCGGCGAAAAACAGCAAAGGCAAGAAAAAGACGACTCGATCGACAACCAAGCCGCGCAAAACCAGGGTCGCCAAAAACACCACGACCCGTGCGCCGGCGAGGAAGAAAACCAATCGCCGCAAAGCGGCCTGAGCGAATTCAGACGTCGAGGTTGCGCACGCCGAGCGCGTTGTTCTCAATGAACGCTCGCCGCGGCTCAACCAGGTCACCCATCAAAGTAGTGAATATTTCATCCGCGGTGATCGCATCTTCGATCTGCGTTCTGAGTAGCCGGCGGGTTGCCGGATTCATGGTTGTTTCCCACAACTGGTCCGGATTCATCTCACCCAGTCCTTTGTAGCGCTGGACTGCAACACCTTTCTTGACCTCATCGAGCAACCAGTCGAGCGCTTGCTGGAATTCGGTGATCGATCGTTCATGTTCCTTGCGCCTGACCAACGCGCCACTGCTGAGCAGTCCCTGCAAGACTTCGGCAGTCTGCTTTATCTGCGAATAGTCCCCGCTTTCAAGAAAATCTGTGTCCAGATAGGACAGACGTACATTGCCATGATGGGTACGTTTGATCCGCAAATAGTAAGCCTCGGCTTTCTGGTCGAACTGAGGCTCGATTTCGAGCTGCTCCGATGCGCAGGCCTTGGCCAGCTTGTTTGCCGAATCAACTGCAGCGGTCTCGTCTTCCAGGCTCACCAGCGGGTCTTTGAGCAAGGCATGAAGCACTGACGGGTCGATCCGCTTTCCAACCCGCTCGATTACAGCCTCAGCAAGAATGTAAGAACGAGCTACTTGTTCCAGAGCTTCGGCAGCAAGTGCCGGACGCCCTTCGCCAGGAATCAGTTCCGCATCGCGCAACGCAATGCGCAGCAAGTACTCTTTCAATTCGTGGTCATCCTTGAGATAGCGTTCTTCCTTGCCGTGTTTCACCTTGTACAACGGCGGCTGGGCGATGAATACGTGGCCACGTTCAACCAGTTCCGGCATCTGCCGGTAGAAAAAAGTCAGCAACAAGGTACGTATGTGCGACCCGTCAACATCCGCATCCGTCATGATGATGATGCGGTGATAACGCAAATTCTCCGGTTTGTACTCTTCCTTGCCAATTCCGGTACCGAGCGCTGTTATCAGTGCAGCAATCTCCTGGGAAGAAACCAGCTTCTCGAAACGCGCTTTCTCTACATTGAGAATCTTTCCTTTCAGTGGCAGGATCGCCTGAAACTTCCTGTCTCGTCCCTGTTTCGCTGAACCGCCCGCCGAATCTCCCTCCACCAGGTAGAGTTCACACCCGGCTGGGTCTTTTTCCTGGCAGTCTGCCAGCTTCCCGGGCAAACCAAAGCCGTCAAGAACACCTTTACGCCGCGTCATCTCGCGTGCTTTGCGTGCCGCCTCGCGCGCTCTGGCTGCCTCGATGATCTTCGAGACAACAATCTTTGCATCAGTCGGTCTTTCCAGCAGCCACGCCGACAATCCTTCCGAGATGGCATCTTCGACAACCGGTCTGACTTCAGAAGAAACCAGTTTGTCTTTAGTCTGGGAAGAAAACTTTGGATCCGGTAACTTGACTGATAGCACACACGTCAGACCCTCGCGCATGTCATCGCCACTGGTTTCGACTTTTGCTTTCTTTGCTAAATCATTTGATTCGATGTATTGATTGAGGGTACGTGTCATGGCGCTGCGCAGCGCCGTTAAATGTGTTCCGCCATCACGCTGTGGAATATTGTTGGTAAAACAAAGAACCTGCTCCTGATACGAGTCATTCCACTGCATTGCAATTTCGGCAATGATCTGATTGTCCTCGTAAATGCTGTGAAAAATATTCGGATGCAGAACATTCTTTGAGCGATTGATGTATTCGACAAATCCCCTCACGCCGCCGTCGAACTGAAAGACTTCTTTTTTCCCCGATACCTGATCCTGCAGTTCGATACGAACACCATTATTGAGGAATGACAGTTCGCGCAAGCGTTTGGCAAGAATGTCGTAATGGAACTCCAGGTTCTCGAAAACCTGCGAACTCGGTAGAAAGTGTATTTCCGTACCACGTCGTTCGGTTGAGCCGCCCGCTTTGAGTGGTCCGGTCGGCACGCCGTCACTGAACTCCATGATATAGGCTTGACCGTCACGCCGGATGGTCAGCTTCAGCCATTCGGAAAGTGCGTTCACGACGGACACACCGACGCCGTGCAGCCCGCCCGAAATCTTGTAGGAATTGTTGTCAAACTTGCCGCCGGCATGCAACACGGTCATGACGATTTCAGGGGTCGACCGGTGCTCTTCATCGTCAGGATGAACATCCGTCGGGATGCCTCTGCCGTTATCGAGCACGGTGATGGACCCATCAGTATGAATGGTGATCTTGATTTCGTCACAATAGCCGGCCAGTGCTTCATCAATCGAATTGTCAACGACCTCAAACACCATATGATGCAGACCGGTTCCATCACTGGTGTCACCGATATACATACCAGGCCGTTTGCGAACAGCTTCCAGGCCCTTCAGTACCCGGATGCTGCCAGCCGTGTAATCACTGTTGTTTTGCATTCAGTTCGCTTTTCAGAAATCGTCAAATTCGCATGGGCATGACGACATACTTGAAGTCTTCATCCCCAGGCACAGTGATCAGCATGCTGCTATTGGAGTCGCCCAGCGCACACTCAACTTGATCAGTAGAAAGATTGTTCAGTACGTCGAGCAGATAAGTAACGTTGAAGCCGATGTCCAGAGGCTCGCCGGAATAGCCAATCTCCAGTTCCTCCTCCGCTTCCTCCTGCTCGGCATTAGTACAAACAATGCGCAGCACATCTTTGGTAAGAACCCAACGCACCCCTCGGAATTTTTCATTCGACAAAATCGACGCCCGCTGCAACGCCTGCTGAAGTTCGCTGCGCGCAATGACGAATCGGCTTGGCGGATCCGATGGGATGACACGAGTAAAATCAGGGAACTTGCCGTCAACAACCTTGGATAGAAGGTCGACGCTGCTGAAGCGACTCCTGACCTGATTCTGCTGGATCTGCAGTTCGGCAGTATCATCCGTATCGGCAAGCAGCTTGACCAGCTCAAGGACCGCTTTTCTCGGCAAGATTGCTTCTGCACGCGGTTGTTTTTGGTCCAGTGTCGCGGTAATACAGGCAAGCCGATGACCATCAGTTGCAACCAGCGTCAATTTATCGCCGTCAACCAACAACAATAACCCATTCAGGTAGTAGCGGATGTCCTGCTGAGCCATCGCGTATTGCACCAGCTGCAGCATACGCTTTAGTTCCTTTTGCGCGATGCTGACAGTCGCTGCCTCTCCGCTGCCTTGCGCCAGTCTCGGGAAATCATCTGCCGGCAGTGTTTGAAGATTGAAGCGGCTCTTGCCAGCTCGCAGGACAAGCTTGCTTTCCTGTGTTTCGAGCGACACTGTTGTGGCATCAGGCAGCGACCGGAGGATGTCCTGCAACTTGCGGGCAGATACGGTTATCGACTGCGCCTTCGCGGCTTTGTCCAGACTTGCGTTGGTCGCGACCTGGATTTCCAGATCCGTCGCCAACAACTTGAGCTCATTGTCGGCGATCTCGAGCAGCACGTTCGACAAGATAGGCAGCGTATGGCGCCGCTCAACAATGCCAGAAACTGCTTGCAGTGGTTTGAGCAGTGTA
>JBFKXV010000010.1:0-18844 GCA_041637935.1 Burkholderiales bacterium
CGCGGACCGCACAGCATGTTCGCGCCCGATAACGTCCTGAACCGCTGGTTTAGCAAAGCGTACCAAAAACGCTTCAACATGCCGCCAGTGTTCACCTCTTACCACATCACGCAAGCGATTCTTGGCGCCAAAGCCGCTTACGAAAAAGCGCAGGCCACAGCCGGTGGCAAAACGCCGACGCAATCACAGATTATCGCTGCGTTTGAAGGACTCACCTTCGAGACGCCAAGCGGCAAGACCGAAATGAAATTGGGCAATGGCCATCAGGGAGTCCAGGGTACAGCCTACGGTATGACCAAACGGGTCGGCGATAAAATCATTGTGACCGACGTAGTCCACTTCAGCGCCGAGGAAGTCAATCCGCCTGAAGGCGTGAAGAGCGAAGACTGGATTCGCTCGGGGTTCAAGCGCTAGACATGCGTGACGCGGCAAGCCGCGGCAACAACAACGACGGACCGCAGGGTGCGACCGATCAGCGCCGACCATAATCATATTCTTGCTGCAGCTTGTCACTTTCACGCGCTGTCGCCCGGTCATCGTCGGAGCTGACGCTTTGTCACTAAAACACCCGGGGCGTCGTTGCGGCTGCCCGGGGCGTTAGTACATCGCTTTCGCGCGAGCGAACCGGGCGTGAACGTAGCCCGGAGCGTAGACCAGATCGGCTAAGGCTTGGCCGCTGCTGGCTTGCCGAGCGCCGAGAGGAGCCGCGAACGCCAGCCAAGTACTTCCATGAGCAACGAAGGCAGAAACACCAGTGTCACGATGGTGGCAAAGAACAAGCCGAACAAGACGATTGCACCCACCCCGCGGTACAACTCGGTGCCGGCGCCAGGAATGAAAACCAGCGGCGCGAGCCCGAATATGGTCGTGATGCTCGACATCAGGATCGGACGCAAGCGCGTCTCGACCGCTTCGCGAACCGCAGCAAGCGGCTCGAGCCCGACGTCCCGCACATTGTGCAGCGCCCGGTCCACCAGCAGAATGGGATTGTTGACGACGGTACCGACCAGGATCAGAAATCCGAGCATGGTAATCATGTCGAAAGACTGACTGATTGCCCCTAACCCAAGCACCGGCAACCACCCGCCGACCGCATTGAGCAGCCACAGGCCGACGATGCCACCGGCGATGCCAAGCGGTACTGTGGTCATGATCGCCAACGGATATCCCCAATGGCTGAATACCGCCACCAGCAGCAAATAGCAAAGTAGCACCGCGACCGCGTAGTTGCCGGACAGCGCGTCCTGCGTCGCAGTGAGCCGGTCGCTGGCTCCGGAAATATCCATGGTAATGCCGGCCGGAATCGCGCCCTGTGCTTTCAGGTAATCAATCAATTCTGTCTGGACAATTTCGACGCCGCTTTCAAGCGGTACCGAACGCGGCGGGATGACATTCAGTGTAACGGTGCGGCGGCTGTTAACACGCCGCAACGTGTTGGTATGAACGGTTTCCTTCAAGTCGACAATCGCACCGACCGGCAAAACCGCTCCGGAAGGTGTGTAGACAGGCAACGCCGCGATATCGGCAAGCTCCTCGGCTGGCTGTGTGGTCGTATACAAAAACATATCGACCTTGTCGTCTGCAAGAAAGAATTCGTCGACGTAGGCGCCGTCGGTCAGCCCGGCGACCGCAAGGCCGATCTCACGCGCCGTCATACCCAACTCGGCCGCGCGCTCCCAGCGCGGCCGCAACTCGAGCATTGGCTGACCGAGCGTCAGAATGGGTGGATCCGGCCGCACTTGCGGGCCGTCGAAAATTTCCTGGGCGCGCCGATACGCAATGATCACGGCATCATAGAGTGGCTCCAGGTCGGCGCCGGTAATGTCGACATTGACACTGCGCGTGCCGCCATCATTGCTCGATATGATCGATCCACGCGAGGAGAATGAGCGCATTCCCGGATACTCAGCGAAGCGTTTATCGATAGCGCTCATCAACGCATTGATGTGCTTGGGATCCTTGGTCTCGGCGATGACGCGCAGGTATTGCGGCCGTACTGTAGCAACGAAGTAAGCCAACGCAGGAATTTCACCCTCGGCACCGTTGAATTGTTTCGACTCGCGGTCAAGATACGGCAAGAACTCGGTATTAATCTCCTCGGCAATCTTGCGCATTTCATCGAGGTTATAGCCGGTCGGCGCAATCATCAGCGAGAAGGTCTTCGCCTCCTCTCCTTCCGGCAGATACTCCGCCGGCGGGGTGAGCAACGTGATGATCGCCACGGTGGCGGCGACGATACCGGCAAGACAGATGAGTCGTCGCGGTCGCGTGCTGACAAGCCAGCTAATGACGTCGACCAGCCGCGATTTGCTCAGATCACGCGATTGCATCCCATTCTTGCCGAACGAAAGCCGCGCGCTCAAAGAGGGGACTACCGTCACTGCGACGAACATCGATACCAAAATCGACGCGGTAATCGCCACGGCGACATCCGAATAAAGTTGTCCGGCCTCCAGATCGAGAAACCAGACCGGCGTAAAGACGAGTACTGTCGTCAACGTCGAGGCAAATACGGCGGGCCATACCCGCCGCACCCCCGCAAGTGCGGCCTCCATGCGCCCGAGCCCCTTGCCGCGTTCGCGCACAATGCTCTCCAGCACAACGATGCTGTTATCCAGCGTCATACCAATCGCGAACGCCACGCCGGCAAGCGAAATCACGTTTATGGTTCTGCCCGCGAGCAACAACCCGAGAAACGCCGAGATGGTACAGATCGGAATGCCTATGACGCCAACCAGCGTCGCCGAAACCGAACGCAGGAAAATGAACATCACGCCAGTCGCCAGCAACGCACCGATCATCAGGTTGGTCCAGACATTCTTGATCGATGACTGAACGTAGCGGACATCGTCCGTGGTCAACTCAATCTGCATGCCCGACGGCCGGAGGACTTCGCGGTCGAGCTGTTCAACCACCGGCATGACGGCGTTTTTGATGGCGATCACATTGGAGCCGGTTTCGCGGCGAATCGACGCAAAAATGACCGGCTCACCGTTTACGAAAGCGTGCGAGCGGATTTCGTAATGATGCATCCGGGCCTGCGCAACATCCTTGAGGCGGATAATTGCGTTGTCGCGCGATGCGATAACCAGTTCTTCGACCTCTCCAATGCTCTGAAAACGGCCTACGGTGCGCAACAAGTAACGCCGTTTGCCGCTGTTCAGGTCGCCACCGGAAATATCGATATTTCGCTCACGAATCGCCGCCCGAAGCTGAGTGAGCGTGATGCCGCGCTCGGCAAGACGGCTTGGATCAACAAAGATCTGCACCTGCCGCGCTGCACCGCCGAACATGCCGACATCGGACACACCCGGTACGCGTTCGAGCCTGACCTTGACGTTGTCCTCGACGAAGTCGAGCATCAGGTTCATGTCGACACCTTGCGGATTACCGGGCAAAGGAGAAATGCGGAAATACATGAACGAGTTGGCCGAAAACGACGTGGCGTACAGGCGCGGCTCGTTGACGTTTTCGGGATAGGCAGGCACACGGGTCAGCGCATTGTTAACCCGAACCAACGCGTCGTTGAGGTCAACACCAAAAGGGAACTCCAGCGCAATTAGCGCCTGCCCCATGGTCGCGGTGGAAACCATCCGCTCGATGCCGCTGACGCTGCGCAGGTATTCCTCCTGCTCGATGAGAATTTCTTTCTCAATATCCTGCGGCGTCGCACCCGGCCAGGCGGTGATCACCGAGATGACACGAACCTCGAGATCCGGAATCATCTGGATCGGCACCCGCATTACGGCCAGGATGCCGAAAACACATACGATCAGCACACCGATGGCGAGCAAAGTACCGTGTTTGATCGCGCCTTCCAGCATGGTTACTGGGATCCGAAATTAGACGGAACGGTTGCCAGGATTCGCACTTGCTGCCCCTCAGTGAGGGTTTCATTACCGCGCACCACGATGCGCATGCCGGCAACGAGCCCACTGCGCACATCGACCCAATCGCGAAGTGAACGGCCCAATTGTACCCGCCGCTCGGTTACCGTCGGTGTTTCACCTTCGCTAACGGCCCAAACGCTGGTGCTGCCATCCGGTTTGCGAATAATCGCATCGCGCGGCACCCGAACAATTGACGAACCGCCTTGCAGCGGAAATGCCACCCGTGCCGACATGCCGGGTGTCATCACCTTAGCGCCGTCTTTCACCGTGACACGAACCAGAAAGGTACGTGCATTCGGGTCCTTGACCGGGACGCGGACGGCGACCTTTCCGTCGAGTTGCTCGCCGAGCAACGTGTCGAGTTCAACCTTGACGGCTGATCCAACCGAGATCTGCTCATAACGTTCCTGAGGCACCTTCACGTCAATACGCAAGCGCCTCATGTCGACAAGCTCGATAACCGGCGTGCCTGTTTCGACCCACTCCCCGGGATCGGTGAAACGGTCGCTGACCACGCCGGTGAAAGGCGCGACCAGCGTGTGGCGCCGCACGATCTCGCGCTGCTCCTTTTGCTCCGCCGCGAGACGTTGCACTCGCGCCGCGGCAACACGCCGTTCAGCCTCGGCAGCGTACATACGTGTTTCCGGAACCAGGCCGCGCTCGAACATTTCCTTTGCTTCGCCGTACAGGCGTTGCTGTTCGGCGAGTTGCGCCCTCGCTTCCTCCACTGCGGCGCCGGTGCGCTCCAGTGCGAGCTTTGCCATCGTCGCATCGAGGTCGATCAGCGCCTTCCCGGCAGCAACCCGGTCGCCTGCATCAACCCGCACCCGTTCGACCAGTCCGCTCACGCGCGGCGACAGCGAGGCGGTGCGCTCCGAGGTCACTGTTCCGGTTAATCGCAGCTCATCGCTGGCCTGGGCGCTCTCCACCAAAGCCACCATGACCGGTGGAAGTTGCTGGCCATGTGCCGCGAACGCTACCGACAATACCGATACCAGGCCGACAAGTTTTAACCGGCTTAATGACACAACGCTTGGACTCCCAATGGATTAAGTGGATGACCTCGCCGGCACGGGTTCGTTCCCCGCCGCGAGGCGCTGCGCGCGCAGCAAGACAGGTTTCATACTTTGCTCAGCCGCTTCACTGCTAGTCGTTCTCATCTGATGCGGCCAGTTGCTCGTCAACGCATTGCTTCACCTCGGCATGCCCGTAACGCCCCAATGCGTCCCGGCAACCGGCAATCAGTTCAGCGTGCTCTTGCGGATAAGCCGTTAGTGCGTCCTTGGCAGCAATGTCGTTGTCCGAACACAGTTTGATTCGATTCCAACCGGCTCGATACATGACACGGTTACAACGCCGGACGATTTCGAAAGTCTCGTCCGGGTACTCGGAAAGTTGCTTGCGCGACTCGTGTTCGGCATCGATACAGATAGTCACTGCCTCGGTTCCAAACTCGCCCATTTGCGACTGGCAGCGAATCACGATCTCGGTCCTGATCTCCGCGTCGGTCTTGCCGGCCGCATACAACTCGACCGATCTTGCCGCGCCGGGCATCAGCAACGCTGCAATGGTAATGATTGCTATCGGCTGTTTTTGCATTGATTGTCGTTCCCCCGCAGGCGTCAAGACGCCAGGCAGCGATTGTTCACGTCGTAAAAGCTCTGCAGATCATACGCAATCGGCAGGTCCAGGTCCAAGAACGACAGCGCTCAGCGAGGCCTTACCGGAAGTGGCAGCATCATGACAAATTCTTCACACCCTGCCGTGTTTCTACCCGGGCTACGATCCGCGGTGGCCGTGTTGGTTCCGAACTGATGACGATGCGCCCGCTATCCAGGCCTATTGACTGGAGCATACGCTCGACGCGCTCCGGTTCGGGATGATACAGCTCGATCGCGAGCAGGCGGCAGCCTTCATCGCGCATCCGTTGTGCCGGATGTACAGTGCTCTGCCACTGAATCAGTGCAGGAGCAACGCCATCGAGCAGCATGGAACCGTCAGCGGAAACCGTAATCAGCCAGTTCAGTTCGCCGCGGCTCATCATCTCGACATTTCCGAGTGCTTCCGTGCAACCAGACACGGCCTCATGGATGTTGCGGGTTCTCACCAGCCAGGTGGCGAGCCGCGGTCGGCTGGCATGATGGAGTTTATCGAGTTCGAACCAGCGGGGCCGGCCCGGATCCGGCGCGTTGGGGTCAGGTGAAATGACCTCCAGATAGGTATCCTCCCCCAGACTCAGCAGGCAATTGTGGGTACCGATGCGAACGTGTTTGCCACCAAGTTCAGGCGTTGCACCGAGAGTGTTGCGCACCCACTCGACACCGGCCTTCAGATTCGGCGCTGTTACAACCAGATGATCAATTGCTGTCGCCAAGTTCAACTGGTGCGCCTCGCACTGTTTGCCACGTAGCAAACGGCGGCGCAGGCCAGCCCGCTACATAGCACGAGCCCGTTCACAACCATCCGGCAGCCTGCGCTCGTTCGAGGCGAGACTTCAATTGACGGCGTAAAGTTATACGGCGGCCGTGCGCATCGATCACGGTCCCGTCAGTGCTGGTAACCACGCTCTGCACATTTACCCATGCATAGTCAGCAACTTCGCGGAACCCGGGTGGAAGATCGTCATCCAGATGCGACAAGTCCACGATCTCACTCATCGGAAACTGTTTGATCTTGCCAACGAAGAAAACAAACCCACCATCGCGCAGGTAGCGCGAGGGATCAACCACCTTGCGCAGTATGTCCGGTGAAAGGTAGCCCCGCGTTTCCTCAAAGCACTCGCGAATCGCCGTTTCGTATGCTGTCTCGCCGTCCTTATCGCTGACCAACTGGCGGCGCCCGCCCGGGATTTCATACCAGGAGCGGCTGCGGTGCCGGACCAGAAACAACATTGATGATTGATCGTCTGCAGATTGATCATCTTCGGCCACGAGTAAAACGCCTGCCGCCACGAAGTCACTGTCGGCGGCCGCTGGCGCAGCCATTGGCCACAGGGCAACAAGCGACAAGACGAGACAAAGGTCAATGCGTTTCATCCATCGATGCGCGCAAGCGCGCCTTGTTTGCTGAACATGATGGGGATTACACCGCGACAGGTAGTGCACATGCATCAGGTTCCGCCCAGAGCTGCCTGACGGCCCGCCGTGACCTGCGCGTAAAAAAGGGCCTCGCATCATGAGGCCCTTTTTCTTCAACATTACCCACGCACCAGTTTACTGCCAGGGCGCATCGAGGGTGCCAATCGATTTGGGATAAACGACCACACCCCACGGCAACTTCATTCCGCCAATGCGTTTGATTACCTTCATCTCTTTCGCGTCAATCACGACCACTTCATCGGAACGACCGCAGGCGATGAGGATATGGCTGTCATCCGGCGTATAACTGAAGTGCCAACAGCGCTTTCCGGTCTCGACCTGCCCGACGGGCTTCCAGGTGCTGGTATCGAACACCTGGATTACTTCGCCCTTCGCCAAGGCAACGAGTAAGCGCGAACCATCGCGATTGAAAGTCACGCCGTAAGGTACCTGTCCGGTTTCGACTTCCTTGATGACATTGAAATCACTGTCCATGACGACCAAATGGTTGCCGTATTCGATACTCGCCACGTACATCTTGCCATCGGGCGACATCTTGATCCCGCGCGGCCGGTTGCCGTAAGGGCGCGTGCTGATCTCCTTGACCATTTTCCCGGTTTCGATGTCATGCACGGTGACGTTTTCGTCCGCTTCATTGGTGACGATGATTTTGCTGCCATCGGCGGAAAACTCAATACCCTCGGTCTCCATGCCGCCGGTGATTGCCTTGATCACCTTGCCTTCAATCAGATCAACCACCGCGATCTTGGCTGGCTCTTCCTCGTCTTCCTCGCGCTGCTGAGCGAGTTTTTTCGCTTCCTCTGATCCCGGCTTGGGCGGCGGGCCGCCAATCGAGGCGGGCTCAAAGGAGACGAAAGCACGGTTGCCGCGGATGCGAACAAACTCCGGGTTTTCTCCAATCGGCACACGTCTGAGAACCTCGCCGCTGACTCGGTCGATCACCGAGATATCACCACTGTCAACATTGGCCGTGATGAGCAATTTGCCGTCGCCGGTGACGCCGATGCCGCGCGGACCTTCGGCGCCGACTTTGATCTCGCCAACCGGCTCGAATGTGGCGAGGTCAATGACCGTCACGTTCCCCTTCTGGTTACTGACGTAGGCCAATGCCACCGCTTCGTCAGCGGCCTCCTCCTTGCCACAGCCCGATAAACCGATCAAGCCGAGCAGCGCAGAAAATACCGCTGCGCGTATCATTGTTGGCGCTTTCATCAATAGCCTCCTGATTAACTCATTGCGAAAATTTGAGCGCGTGATTCTATAGCATCTTCGTCACCTTCGCAGGCGTTGAACGCGCCGCTGAGGCGGCTGCTTCAAATATCTGACGTACAGTTGGGACAGCGGCTCGCCTTGATTGGGATCGCCGTAAAGCACTTCGGGCAGTCTTTGCTTGTTGGCTCGGCAGGCGGTGCTTCTTGCTCGCTGCGCTTCATCTTGTTGATACTGCGGATCAACATAAAGACCGCAAGGGCAACGATAAGAAAGCTGATTACCGCGTTGATAAAGACACCGTAACTAATGACGACTGCGCCGGCGTCCTTTGCATCGGCCAGAGCTGCATACGGGCCGAGCGTCGCTCCTTGTTTCAGAACAACGAAGAAATTCTCGAAATCGACGCCGCCGAGCAACAAGCCGATCGGCGGCATGATGACATCAGACACAAGACTTTTGACGATGGTGCCAAAGGCGCCGCCGATGATAATGCCCACTGCCATGTCGACGACATTGCCGCGCATGGCAAATTCCTTGAACTCTTTCAACATGCTCTTTTCTCGCCTCTTCTAGTTACCGATTTGACACACATTCACCGCTGCTCTCAATTCAGGTTCTTCCAGCATTTCTGTGGGTAGGTATGAATCTTGAGGCGCTCACTAAGCCGTACGGAAAAAAATCTTCACCACCAAGACACCAGGTAATAGCAAGCAGGGAGGACATGAGCTCGTATTTCTTGTGTGACTTTGCGTCTTGGTGCCTTTACGGTGAACGGTTTCTATCGCATGCCGTCGCTGCCAGGCGGTTCGTGCCTCTCCTCTGGACCCACACCAAAGCCGGATGAATCTCAATTCAAGCGTGCCACGTGGCGTAAGTACACAACCACGTCACCAGCAATTACAGGGCGAGCAGCGATGGCATTTCAATCCGGTCCGGGATGACAACCAGTTTTGAACAAGGCTTGTGAATATTCGCCGGCAACCACGTTCTTCCAGGCCCCCGCCGTTTCCTGGGTATAAACGGCGTCGCCAGCTCCCATCCGGCCACTATGGTAGGTGAAGTAGAACACGCGCCACTCGTTGCTATGGCAACGAATCTCGGCCAGCATCTTTATCGACTGGTATTCGCCGCTGAAGAAAGGCTGGGCAGTCTTGTAGTCTTGTAGCGACCAGACCTTGGCCATGGTGCCGCGTTTGCGTGTCAAGGTCTCGTCGACGTACCAGTCGACGTCATCGGCGGCAGTCAGGAACGCCCAATCCGCGACGGCCGTGCCCGACAATGCCACCACGATTGCGGTTGCAACAAGCCGGCTTAAGTCAATGAATCGAATTTGCGCCAACGAAGGAGGTCCCGGACAGTGACACCAACCGGATCTGGCTGATCAGATCCGGCCGCGTCGCAGCAGCCAGACTGTGACAGCAATCAACGCCAGGGGAGCAAAAGCCTGGACGATATGCAGTGGCTCGATGAGGTAATGGGTCACGTTGGAGGCCGGTGTCACGCCATGCCCATTGTGCGCCAGAACGGTGAATGCAACGAGCGACGAGACGGCGGCGAACAAACAGTTTGCGATTTTCTTCATGATTGACCTTTTAGTTGAGTCACTGGTGTTTAGATTAAAGCTACACAATTCAACTTGATTCTTCTACGAAATTCAATCCTCTTGTGCATTTAGATCTTTTTGCGCTGTTATCCCTCGCGGCGAACCCGGGTCGCTTTGCGAAGTAACGGACATGACGGCCGGCGTTGCCAGCGTGCGGGCGGCCTCGCCCGCGCCTCGCGCCCGCAACGAGTGCGCGGTCAAAGCGACCAGGATGTCGAGCACACAGTAGAAACCGCCCGCGGCAAGCGGCGGATTATGACTCGACAGACCCAAGTACGGCACGTCGGGATGCCACGTCCAGTTACCCAACCAGGTTCCGTAAAATTCCGCCAGCAAAGAAACAACCAGCATTAGCGAATATAGACGCTTGCCGTCGGGCTGCAGCCAGCACAGGACAAACAGGCCGACGAGCATAATGCTGATGGTATCGAAACCGGAATAAAAAGCGTAGCCGGCGTATGCAATCGCCAGCACCGGGACGAGATTCACGAACCACTGCGCGGCGCGCGGTGCCAAGACCAGCCCCATCCAGAACAGCATTACGTGACCCGGCGGCACGAAAAACGGAACGTTCCCCAGTCTGTAGCTGTAAAGGCCCCAAACCAGAGACAGAAAAATCTCTCCCGCGGTCGCCCAAACGAGGCAGGCATAAAAAGGCAACCGCCACCGCGATGGGCTCGCAGCAATCAGGGCGAACATCAGTGCCCAGCTCCAAACACTCAGCGCAAGTTGTCCGGCAATGCCCCCGAATCGATCTACCATCAGTCCGAACACGAATGTTGCGATTACCAGGCCGAGATAAGCCCGGGTTGTCGCATCAAGCTGATGGTGCTGCCGTGTCCCGCTCATCGTTCGCGCTTGAGATCAGCCCACCGCATTACTTGCAAACATCGCGTTACATCCCGGTAGTTCACTTGCCCGCGCAAGCATCGGCGCCTAACGTGGCAGATAGGCGGCGAATTCCTTTTCGACGGCCTTCGGGTCCGCAGCCAATCCCTGGCTCACGCCCTGCGCCATGCCGCCAGGGTAGACTTCCTCCGTTTCGTCCTCAACGGCCTGCAGGCTCGCATTGGCGACATCGGCCGGATTCTCTTTCGGCCCTTCGAAGTCCCGCTCCATGTCGGTATCGACCGCACCGGGCATAACGGCAATGACCCTGGTGTGTTGCTTTGCCAATTCAGCACGTATGCCTTGGGTCATCAGCAAGCCGGCCGCCTTTGACGCGCACAGCGAACCGTACGCGGGCAACGACACGCGCCCAATGATTGACAGCATATTCACAATCGTGCCGCCGCCGTTCTGTTTCAGAATCCGCGCAAATGCACGGCACACCGACAATGTTCCAAAGTAATTGGTTTCCATTTCCTGCCGTGCATCATCAAGCACCGGCGCCGCGATCAATCCTTTCTTGCGGTTGATACCGGCATTGTTGATTAACAGATTGACATCGCCCGCTTGCGACGCCGCTGCTGCCACTTGTGCCGGCTTGGTAATGTCCAGTGTCAGCACGTGGATTTTTTTCGGGTGAGCCGCTTCAAGGTCTTTGAGTTTTGCCGGGTCACGCGCGGTCGCGTAGATCTTCCTGGCGCCACGGGCGATCAGCGCCTCGACGAAGGCGCGGCCGATACCGCGGTTGGCGCCGGTGACAAGTGCGACAGAACCATGAATTTTCATATTCGATCTCCTCTCTTGCTCAATACGTTTACTGCTGTATTCTGCTCCCGCACGAGCAGGCGCCTGCGCGGCAAAAACATCATCACGCAGGTCCCGTTCGATCCAGCCCGGATCGCGGTCGGGCAACGGGATGGCATTTAACAAATTGCGAGTGTACGCATGCTGTGGTGAGGCGAACAGAGCAGCACATTTGCCAGTTTCCACCATTTCGCCCCGGTGCATGACAAGCACACGGTCACACAATACCCGCACAACCGACAGGTCGTGGCTGATAAAGATCAGGGATCCGTCTTTTTTCAGCTCCCGCAGCAGCACCAGAATCTGGGCTTGCGTAGACACGTCGAGCCCCGAGACGATTTCGTCCGCAACGATCAGCGCTGGCTTCAAGGCAATTGCACGCGCAATCCCGACGCGTTGCCGCTGGCCGCCCGACAATTCGTGAGGGAAACGATCGACGAACGCACCCGGCAGACCGACCCGTTGCAGAAGCTCACGGGCGTCACGCCAGCCTTGCTCCCGGTTGTGAACGCGCCGATAGGTCAACAACGGTTGCGCCAGAATTGTTCCCACGCGGTGCCGCGGATTGAGAGATGAAAGCGAGTCCTGAAAAACGCTTTGCATACGCGGGCGCAACGGCCGCAGCTCGTCTTCCGAGGCGCGGGTGATATCGCGTCCTTCGAAAATGAGACTCCCTGCGCTTGGCTGGTAGAGCCGCAGCAGTGTTCGGGCAAGCGATGTCTTTCCCGAGCCGGATTCTCCGACGATACCCAGGGACTCGCCCTGGTCCAGCGACAGGTCAACATCACGAAATATGGTGGTAAGTGGTTTGGCGCCAAACACAATGCCCGCAGAACGATCGGGCAGACGCAGCGACAATCCGTCGGCGCGCAGCAACATCAGCCGGCGCTCCTGTCCCAGGAAAGCGTTTCGGCATGCAACCGGTTGGTCAATTCGGCCGGGACCGGCTGCAAGGAATCCCCGGGCCGGTCAAAACGCGGCGTGGCCGCCAATAATGCCTTTGTGTAGTCGTGCCTTGGCCTCGCAAACAGATCGTCAGCAGAAGAGGACTCGAGTATGCGGCCGCCGTGCATGACGTGAACCTGGTCACACAGCTTTGCTACCACTCCCATATCGTGACTGATAAAAAGAATCGCAGTATCGGATTGGCGCTGCAATTCGCGAATCAGTCGCAGTATCTGTTTCTGTACCGTTACGTCCAACGCCGTCGTCGGCTCATCGGCAATGACAAGCTTGGGGCGACAAGCAAAAGCGATCGCGATCAGCACCCGCTGGCGCATCCCGCCGGACAACTCGTGCGGGTGCTGGCGCAGCACACGATCCGGATTGGGCAGATGTACCTCATCGAGTAGTTGCAGCGCACGCGTTCGAGCCGTGCGTTTGTCGAGGCCAAGATGCATTCGGAGCACATCGGTGATCTGCGGCTCGATCCGTTCGACCGGATTGAGTGCCGTCATCGGATTCTGCGGAATGTAGGCAATGTCGCGTCCAAGCAGATGACGGCGCTGTGTCGGTGGCAAATACGTGATATCGCGCCCGTCGAATGTGATCCGTCCGGATACGATATGCCCACGCTCGGGAACAAACCCGAGCACGGTGCGGCTGATCATGGTTTTGCCGGCACCCGACTCACCGACCAGGCCGACAGTCTGGCCAGCGCCGACTTTCAGGTCAACGTCGCGCAGCAGCCATGCTGGCGGTTGCGTCTCGAGCCGCAACCGCAGGCGCTCGATCTCCAACAGCGTGCTCATGTGCGTTTGACCGGATCAAGCGCATCACGAAGGCCGTCCCCCAGCGCGTTGAATCCAAGTACCGCCAGTATGATGCAGATCATCGGCACAGCCATCACCCACCATGCCTGATTTACATACAGCCTGCCCTCCTGAATGATGCCACCCCAGGTTGGTACATTGGATGACGACAGCCCGACGAAGGAGAGTATCGCTTCGACGACGATGGCAACGCCCATCTCCAGCGTAAACAACGTTATCAGCAACGGTATTACGTTGGGCAGTATTTCTTTCACCAGAATGCGTGCAGGATCAAGGCCGATGGTAATTGCCGACGCGACGTAGTCCTGGCTTTTCTGAACAAGCACTTCCGCACGCACGACTCGGCAAAAGCGGGTCCAGTCGATGATGATGATGGCAATTGTAACGGTATGCAAACCAGCACCGAGGACTGCGGCCAAAACAATGCACAGCAACACCGACGGAAAACTCATCCAGATGTCCACCAGGCGCGATATCGCGGCATCAGCCGCGCCGCCGTAGTAACCGGCGGCCAAACCAAGTGCCGTGCCCAGCAATCCGGCAAACAAGGCTGCGACAAACGCGACGGCGAGCGCCGCCCGGGCGGCATAAATCGTCCGCGACAGCAGGTCACGGCCCAGACTATCGGTTCCGAGCAAATGGTCGACACTGCCGCCCGACCAATACGGAACAGCGAACGGGTTGCGCAAGTCCTGCGCCAGCGGGTCGTGTGGCGCAATGATCGGCGCAGCGAGCGCCATGATGACCAGCGCCACTGCAACGAAAACACCGAAGGCGATGCGCGGCCGACGCAACAATGGCCATATCGCGCTCATTCGTGCAGCACCTTTGGATTGAGCAACGAATAACTCATGTCGACCACAAGATTGGTCAGGATAAAAAGCAAGGCAAATGTCAGCACCAGGCCCTGGATCAATGGCAGATCGCGTTGTATGACCGCGGCGATGGCGAGATTGCCAATACCTGGATAAGAAAATATGTGCTCTATCAGTACTGTTCCGCCGATCAGGAATGAAAACTGTACGCCCGTCAGAGTCACCGTTGGAACGAGAGCGTTGCGCAACGCCACTCGCCAAAGAATGCGTGCGCGCGGATAACCTTTTACCTGTGCCAAGGTAACGTAGTCCTGATTCATCGCGTCGAGCAGTGATCCTTTCAACACGCGGGTCAGTGTCGCAGCGAGCGGTAATGCCAGTGCCAGAGCCGGCAGAAGAATGTGTCGCAGCAAATCACCCAGCACAGTGAATTTGCCGGTCAGCAACGCTTCGATAAGATAAAAGCCGGTGTACGGGTCAAACGCATAAGCCGGATCGAGACGCCCCGAAATTGGCAGTACCGGCAACAGAACACCCAGCACGAGAATGAAAAGCAGGCCCCATAGGAAATCCGGGATCGCCTGGGTCAGACCAGTGAGCGCATCGACCCACAATTCGGGCCAGCGACCGCGATAGTAAACGGAGGCGACTGCGGCGCCGGTCGCCAACGTACAGGCGACCAGCACTGCGAATATCACCAGTTCCAGCGTGGCGGGCAGCCGGCTCAACACCAGAGTACCAACGCCGGTGCGCAGGCTGATGGAGTTGCCAAAATCACCACGCAATAATCCGCCGAGCCATGAAACAAACTGGCGCGGCAGCGACTCATTCAACCCGTATAACCCCCGTAGTCGCTCGACGTCGGCAGCAGTAGCACCCGGTGGCAGCATCATCGCGATCGGATCACCGGGAACGACGCGCATCAACAGGAACACCACGATGGCGACACCGAACAAGGTTGGCAATGCCCACAGGAGCCGCCCGAAGATGTATTTGGCAGACATTCAGATCATTCGTTGCAAGATGGAGCTAACCGATTATCGGTGCCACAACAAACACACTGGAGCTGATCGTCGGGCACGCACTCAGTAAAAGACCAGCTCGGCATCCGGGCAGATGCAAAATGCATCGCAATGTGCGCCGGTGAAACCTTGCTGGTCGTGCTCCACGTCTGCTTTTCGCTCGACGTGCAAGCCGGCCGACATCACGCCGACTTGATGTCCTGAGGGAGAATGAAGCCGGCGGTGTGTGGTGTGAAGCGGATGTCTTTTGAGTGCACCACAGGTTGCGAATACTGCAGCAGGGGAATTACCAGCCCTTCTTGCGCGATGTAACGGTCGGCTGCCCGGTAGCCCTCGATGCGCTTTGCTTCGTCAGGTTCGCCCCAAAGTGGCCCGATCAACTTGTCAACCTCCTGGCTCTTGAACGCCGAGTGCGGTGAATAGCTGAACATCGCAAAGCCGGTAGAGGTAGACGGATCGCCAATCGAGTTGCCCCAGTTGTAAAAGGCAGCCGGTGCCAGCGCATGCCGAGTGCGCAATTCGAAATGCTTGGCAATTTCGTAAACCTCAATGTTGGCTTCGATCCCGACCTGGCGCCACATACCAACGATCGCCTCGATCATCTCGTAGTCTTTCGGCTTGAAACCACGAGTGGTTTGAACAGTGAACTTAACCGGATTGCGTGACGAGTAACCTGACTTGGCGAGAAGCTCTTTTGCCAGCTGCGGGTTGTACCCGAACCTGATTGAGGAATCGAAAGCCGAATACTGCGGCGCTTGCAGCGTATCGATTGGCGTGCCGTAGCCAAGCAGTAAATCCTCAACGATGGCGTCCTTGTCGATGGCGTAATGCAGGGCCAGACGAACATTCTTGTCGAGCATTGGTTCGCGATTGCTAATGAAGATCATCCCGATATCAGACACCGGATAGGCCTGGCCGGTAAGACCCGAAGTGCCGGTCAATCGGTTGAATTCCTCGTAAGGGACTTGCAGCGTCAGATCGGATGAACCGCTCTCAACCTCGGCCACGCGTGCAGACGCGTCGCCGACCATCTTAATGACCACGGTTTCGAATTCAGGCTTCGGACCCCAGTACTGCGGGAAGGCTTTCAACAGGACATAGGCATTGCGCTCGAACTTCTCAACCATGTAGGGGCCGCTGCCAATCGGATTCAGCTCCCAATTCTCCGGCCCGGCTTCCATGTATGCCTTCTTCGGCAGTACGTAGCCGGTAAGAAATGCCATCCACTTGAACAGCGTCGGTTCAAATTCCTTCACATCGGCAGTCACGGTCTGGCCGGATACACTGAAGTTATTGATCTTGCTCCAGACGAACTGGATTGGATTGCCGCTGTCGGGATTACCTGCCCGCTCCAGTGACCAAACGACATCCTCCGGCGTGACCGGAGAGCCGTCGTGCCAGTATGCATTGTCGCGAACCGTCAGCTCGACCTTGCTGCGGTCTTCATTCCAGCCCCACTTGGTCAGAATACCGGGCTTGAAACTCAGATCAGGGTTCTGGTCAACGTAGGTGTCGAACACCGCCTTGTAGTAAGTCTGGATCGTCGGATTGACCGACGACGGCCCGGTAGTCGGATCCCATGACGGCAAGGCGACGTTATAGGCAATGGTCAGGGCCCTTTCCTGTTTGGCACAGGAGGACAGCAATATTGAACCGGCAAATGGCGCGGCTGCGGCCAATCCGGTTGCCTGCAGGAAGCGGCGGCGAGAAAACGAATTCATTTGTATCTCCCCCTCGAATGATTTCGCTGGTCACCTCTTTGACGTGTTTGTAGTGACCGCAAACTTGTTATGTTCGGGAACGGGGCAATCTAGGTGGCAGGTGGGGCTTTGTCAAGGACGCCCCCCGGAGAGAGCGGATCAGGTTGCACCCGTTTGACACTCCCGGTTGCCGCGGGTAAAAAGGGCCGCTTCAACAGACCGGGATCGGTTGCGCGCGCGCAGCGTACCGTTTACGGACGAAATCGAAGTGAGGGAGAAAACGACATGGCTGGCCAATGGATCGAAATCCCCGCAGGCGACGGCGAGTCGTTCCGCGGGTATCTCGCATTACCTGCTTCAGGCAAGGGGCCGGGAATGGTCCTGTGCCAGGAGATTTTCGGGATAAACCCGTATATCAGGGACGTTGCTGACTATTACGCCGAGGAAGGTTATGTGGTGCTGGCGCCCGACCTGTTCTGGCGCATCAAGCCGGGCATCGAGCTGGGCTACAGTGAAGAGGACCGCAAACGGGCATTCGAGCTTTTCGAGAAATTCGATAACGACAAGGGAATGGACGACATCACCGCAGCGGTAAGGACGCTAAGAACGCGCGACGAAGTGGTCGGCAAGGTTGGCGCGCTCGGATTTTGCCTCGGTGGACGTCTTGCCTATCTCGCGGCGGCCCGCTCGGGGGTGGACTGCGCGGTGTCCTACTACGGCGTAACGATCGACGAGTACCTGAATGAAGCAACGAAGATAAATGTTCCGATGACGATGCACTTCGCCGCTGAAGACCAGTTTGCGCCGATGGACAAGGTGGAAAAGATCCAGGCGGCACTTGCACAGCACGACAACGTCGAGATCTACGTTTATCCCGGCGTGGATCACGGCTTCGCGCGCCCGGCGTCACAGCACTATCACAAACCCTCGGCGCTGATGGCGCATCACCGCTCGATCGCGCTGTTCCGGCGCGTCATGGGACCGCATTACGATTTCTCGACGCTATGGGACAAGCACTGCGAGTACGAGTTTGCGACCCGCGACGTCGATGCGACCATGAA
The DNA here is from genome assembly GCA_041637935.1 of Burkholderiales bacterium. GTDB lineage: Bacteria > Pseudomonadota > Gammaproteobacteria > Burkholderiales > Eutrophovitaceae > SG8-40. The sequence continues at coordinate 17,866 of JBFKXV010000010.1, forward strand.
GACAATGGTTGCCGAGCCCTACGTAAATCACATCCCGACCATGACCGGCGGTGTCGGTTACCAGCACCTGCGTCGCTTCTACAAGCATCACTTCATTCCGAAGACGCCGAAAGACACCACGCTGATTCCGATTTCGCGCACTATTGGGGAGGGTATCCTGGTCGATGAAATGCTGTTTTGCTTCACTCACGACATCGAGATCGACTGGATGCTGCCGGGGCTGGCGCCGACTGGCAAGCGAGTGGAGATTCCGCTCGTCGCCATCGTCAAGTTTCGCGGCGACAAACTCTACAATGAGCATATCTACTGGGATCAGGCGTCGGTTTTGGTGCAACTTGGCGTACTTGATCCGAAAGGTCTGCCAGTGGCTGGAATCGAGACCGCAAACAAACTGGTCGATGAAAGTCTGCCGTCAAATACGCTGATGCAAAAGTGGTCGGAAAGCGAGGGCAAGGACTAATTGCCCTAAACTGCGTCGCGTGGACTGAGCAGTTCGTTGAAAAAAGCATAGCGAGCGGTTCGAGTGCAAGGAGCCGCCAGCGTTTACAGAATCCTGCGCACGGCGAAAAAACCTGCTCTGCGGGTTTCGGTGGAGACTCATGTGAGCAAGGCGAACGTGACGCCGGAGCTACATATTCCACTGATTCAAGAGGAGTAAGCGAGTACGCGACGCCGCAATCGTTCGATTGCGACTTATTGCAGCAGTCGCTTGTTCAACAAACTGTTGGTGCCGCGACTTGGAAAAGCTGGCCGCACAACCACCCCAAGCTCCGCGCGGACTGCATGTAGAGCTCGTTGTGCGAGGTGACGTCGGCGTGTGCCGACGCCGGGTCAATTCAATCAGTGTGCAATACTGCCCAGGGGCGCGGTACTGACTAGGGGCGCAATATTGACCAGGGACGCAATATTGACTTAGGGCGCAATGTCAACCGCACACCCGATATCAACCGCACACGCGATACAGCCAGTCGCCCTCACG
>JBFKXV010000011.1:0-18512 GCA_041637935.1 Burkholderiales bacterium
AGATCTGTTGCAGGGCGGGTGATTCCCGCCCTGTTCATTTGTGGTGTGAGTTGACTCCAATTCTGAATTGAACCGATTCTGAATTGAACCGAATTTGAATTAATGCCAGTTTGAATTGACACGAGTTTAAATTGATGCAATGACGACGCGACGCCTGTTTCTGCATTCGCTGCTGGTGGGCATGTTGAGCTTGCCGCCGGCTGCCACGGTGCTTGCGCACACCCCGTATCGCCAGTGGAAAGTGCTGCGTCAGCGTTTTCTGCTGGTGCACTCGAGCCGGGATGACCCGGTCAGCGATGCGATTGCCGAAGACCTGGTCGCAATTCTTGACCGTATGTTGCCGCAGGCAAACGCGATGGTGGCGCGGGCACCGGATCAACAGCGCATAGCGAGTCTGATGACCACCGGACAGGCGGTGCTCTCGGTAATGCGCACCGATCAGGCCGAAGCGCTGTTTCAACGGCGCGGTGAATTCCGTGATTACGCGGGCGAACAGCTGCGCTGGCTTGTTGGTATCGGTGATTACCGGCTGGTGACCGTCTCGTCGTTTGCGCGCCATCATGCCTGGCTGGTGACCGCGGCACTGACTGAGAACGGTGCCGCACTGGAAATACGTGCGCCGGGGCGTGGCGACGGAGGATCACTGCCTGCGCATGCCGGTGCAGTGGCCTTTGCGAATGGCGAGCCGCTGGAGTCACAACAATGAGGCCACTTGCTGCAATCGTACTGTTGCTGATAGCAACCAATACTGCGGCTCACGATCTGATCACTGCAGAAGTCGCTGAGCGCTACCTGAACAAGGCGGCGAGTTGGCATCAACAAGGCGAAACGGATACTGACCGGTCCGAGCGGGCCGAAGCGTATCTGCAAATCGGAGCGATGCTCGATGAGATTCGCGGTTACTTGAACCGTGATATTGCGGTACACGGGGAGGTTCGAGGCCTGGCTTCTAATTACCTTGTTGCCGAACTCGGCCGAATCGGCACGCCATTGGCCTTTTCGGAGGCGCGCAACTTCTTCACAGCGAATTTGGATTACTATCGCAAGGCGTTAGAGTTGGGACTGAATAGTAGGGTCATAAAAGATGCTCGACTGCGGCTGCTGCGCGGGGGGTTCTACGATAGCTTCGAAGTCGATCCGTTCGAAACGCGACAAGATCTGCACGCGTTGAACGAAAGTGTCGTGTTGGTCGAGCAACTTCTCGACACCGTCAGTCAGGAACCGGATCGCGAAGAGGTGCGGTTCATTGCAGCGATCGTCTATGCGCGTGCGGCTCGTGAGGCGACCGATCATGTTATACGCGCCGATTTTCGTAACAAGGCGCTCGGTTTTGTCGATGTTTTCATGGGCGAATACCCCGACAGCCTGCGCAGCGCCGCCATGCCCGTCGTTCGCGATGCTCTCTACGCTCTGCAGTGATGCGTCGCTAGTGGATGACGCGTCACCCGTGAATGGCGACTCCGGCGCCTAAAACCTCTCACGGCGGAGGACGCAGAGGAACGCTGAGTGAAGGGGCGATGCTTTGCGACGTCTGACGGCCTCGCCTCACTCCTCACCCTACGGTACCATTCCCCCGGTAAAGGCAATGCCTGGCACGAACCAGGTAAAGGGCTGTAATGATGAATAAAGTGATCGATTTGCGCAGTGACACGGTTACCAAGCCGACGCCGCAGATGCGTCAGGTGATGGCCGCCGCCGAGGTCGGTGACGACGTGTACGGTGAAGATCCGAGTGTCAACCGGCTCGAGGCTTTGGTTGCGGAAATGCTCGGAAAAGAAGCATCAATCTTTGTGCCGACCGGAACGCAAAGCAACCTTTTGGCTTTGCTATGCCACTGTGAACGTGGCGACGAATACATCGTCGGCCAGCAGGGGCACACTTATAAATACGAGGGTGGCGGCGCCGCGGTTCTCGGCAGCATCCAGCCGCAGCCGCTCGATTATGAAGCCGACGGCACACTCGATCTCGCCCGCGTCAAGGCTGCGATCAAGCCGGACGACCCGCATTTCGCGCGTACCCGATTGCTGTGCCTGGAGAACACCCAGGCGGGCAAGGTGTTACCGCTGGAGTACCTCAGGCAGGCGCGTTCTTTCTGCGACCAGACCGGATTGGCTTTGCACCTGGATGGCGCGCGGTTGTTCAATGCGGCGGTTGCTCTCGACGTACCGGTCAGCGACATCAGTGATCAGTTCGACACTGTCTCGGTATGTCTTTCCAAAGGGCTCGGCGCCCCGGTCGGCTCGGTCCTGGTTGGTCCTCAGGAGTTGATCGACAAGGCACGCCGTTGGCGCAAGGTACTCGGCGGCGGCATGCGCCAGGCTGGTGTACTGGCCGCAGCCGGCATCTACGCACTGCAAAATCACGTGACACGGTTGAAGGAAGACCACGAAAAGGCACGGCAACTCGCCGAAGGCCTGATGGGTGTAACGCAACTCAACGTTGTTGGTGGTGCTGCGTGCACCAATATGGTGTTCGTCGAACTCGACCCGGATCGCTGCGACCGGTTACAGCGTCATCTGGCTGAGCACGACATGCTTGTCGGTAACGCGGCGACGATGCGGCTGGTGACGCACCTTGATGTTGATCCGGAAGACATCGAGCGATTTGTTGGCGAAGTGAACGAGTTCTTCGAGCGCGCGGCATAGGCGTTCTGACAGGGGGATGAATGGCTGCTGAACAGCAGGAAAGCAACATGGCCGTGTTTTGCGACTTCGAGAACATCGCAATTGGCGTTCGCGAAGCCAAGTACAGCAAGTTCGATATCAAGAAAGTGCTGGAGCGGCTTCTCGTCAAAGGCAGCATTGTGGTCAAGAAGGCCTACTGTGACTGGGACCGCTACAAGGAATTCAAGCCGAAGATGCATGAGGCCGCGTTCGAGTTGATCGAGATTCCACACGTCCGGCAATCAGGTAAGAACTCGGCCGACATCCGCATGGTGGTCGATGCGCTCGACCTTTGCTACACCAAAGAGCACGTTGACACCTTCGTGGTTGTCAGCGGTGACTCTGACTTCTCGCCGCTCGTTTCGAAGCTGCGTGAGAACAACAAGGAGGTCATTGGCGTTGGCGTCAAGCATTCGTCTTCGGACCTTCTGATCGCCAATTGCGACGAGTTCATTTACTACGATGATCTGGTGCGCGAGAAACCAGCGAAGCGACCGGCCCGGCGCAAGAACGCCGCTAAACCCGATCGCAGCAAGAAGACCACCAAGAGCAAGGCGGAGGGGGAAGCCGACGACACCGCTCAAAAAGGCATCGATCTGGTGGTCGGCACCTTTGAGGCGCTGCTCGAGGAGCGTGGCGGGGAAGAAAAGATCTGGGGCTCGATGATCAAGCAGGCACTGAAGCGGCGCCACCCGGGTTTCAACGAGTCGTACCACGGCTACAAGAGTTTCAGCGGTCTGCTCGAGGACGCCGAGACGCGCGGGCTGATCAGCCTCGAGCGTGACGAAAAATCCGGCGGCTATATTGTGACATCGGCGTAAACATGAGCTCATCGATGTGGCAGTTTCGCGCAAGCTGCTGCTGCGGGCCTGATGGCAACTTTGTTTCTTTGCGCCTCACGTTGTCGCTCGTGTTGCAGCGGCAAAATGCCGTGGATCGCGTTTGCGATAACCTGAAATGGCCGCCAGATGTCTGTCGCTGAAGTCGCTGCCTACGGCCTCGGCTATTTCTACGTCGTCGTTGTCATAGCGGTCTCATCTCGTGTCATCGTCAAGCGGCGCCCGCCTGGCGTATCCCTGGCCTGGCTGATCCTGGTCATTGTCCTGCCTTACGTTGGCGCCGTTTTGTATCTGTTGATGGGAGAGCGCACGCTTGGCCGCAAACGCGCCCGGCGCGCTGAGGCATTGCTGCCGCCGCTGCAAAAATGGCTCGACGACATCGCTGCGGCAACACCCGTTGCACTCGAAGACGAACCGATCGGATGGGAGAAGCTGCGCCGCTTCGTCGCGGGCAGTGTCGGCGTGCCGGCACTGGGTGGCAATGAACTGGAATTGATCGAGGGCGCTGACGCCACCCTTAGAGCCATCATCGACGAAGTTGATCGCGCACAAGAGACCTGCGACCTCGAGTTCTACATCTGGCACCTGGGTGGACTGGCGGACGAGGTTGCGCGCGCCCTGATCCGCGCCGAAGCGCGAGGGGTGCGCTGCCGCGTACTGGTCGACTCGGTTGGCAGCGCTTCGTTTCTGCGCAGCAGGCTAGTGCAGGAAATGCGACAAGGCGGCGTGGAAGTGGTCGAGGCGCTTCCAGTGAGTTTGTTGCGTGGTCTGTTTGTTCGGGTCGATTTGCGATTGCACAGGAAGATCGTTGTCATCGATGGCAAGGTTGCATTCACCGGCAGCCTCAATTTGGTGGACCCGCGTTTCTTCAAGCAGGGTGCCGGCGTTGGTGAATGGGTTGACGCAATGGTTCGCGTCACCGGTCCCGCGGTGAAATTATTTGAGCTCGTATTCGTTTGGGATTGGCTGATCGAAACCGGTGAGACGCTTGAATCGCTCATCCCCCACACCGAATCGGATCTGCCCGCTGCGATGGGGCATGCAGTCGCGCAGGTGTTGCCGTCCGGGCCCGGATACGAAGGCGATACGATCTATCAGCTGCTGCTGACTGCGATTTACGCTGCGCGTCGGGAACTCATTATGACCACGCCTTATTTCGTGCCGGACGAACCGATGATTGGCGCGCTGCAGGCGGCGGCACGGCGCGGCGTGGCCGTGACACTGATTGTTCCGGATCGCGTCGACTCGGTTCTGGTGCGCTACGCCAGCCGCGCTTACAACGACGATCTGTTGAGCGCCGGCGTGCGCATTCTGCGTTTCCGCGGTGGGTTGCTGCACACCAAGAGCATTGTGATCGATGGCAAGACCACGCTGTTCGGCACGGTCAATCTCGATATTCGCAGCCTGCGCCTCAACTTCGAGGTCACGATGATTGCCTATGATGAGAATTTCGGTAGCGCAGTGCGCCAACTGCAGCTTCGCTATGCCGCACAATCGGAGGCGATTGATCTGCAGCGCTGGCGCCAGCGTCGGCCGATCACACGTTTGCTGGAGAATGCGGCGCAGCTGATGAGTCCGCTGTTGTAGCAGCCTCGAACGGTGGACGATACTATTGCGGTGAACTTCTGTGCAGTGGCTCCGATGTTGACTCTTCTGGCATGAGCCTAATGAAAATTTGCTTCTACGTTCTAGCCGGCGTCGCGGTGATCGTAACGGCCGTCTATCTGGTTGCCCAGCGCTTGGATGGAGAGCCGGCGCACCTTGGGCGATCCGCCTTGCCGCGTCCGCAATTCGTGGGCGCCGAGACTTGCGCGACATGCCATCAAACAGAATTTGTACTTTGGCGAGGTTCGCACCACCAGCTGGCAATGCAGCATGCGAGCAAGAAAACGGTTCTTGGTGACTTCGCTGACAAGCGGTTTGACTATTACGGGACTGTGTCGAGGCTTTACAGCGATGGCGACAAATTTCTTGTCAGAACCGATGGCCCCGATGGCAAGCTTAAGAATTACGAAGTCAAGTACACGTTCGGTATTGATCCGCTGCAGCAATACCTTGTCGAACTGGATGGCGGACGCTTGCAGGCTTTGCATCTGGCATGGGATACGCGGTCTCAAGAGCAGGGCGGACAGCGCTGGTTTCATCTCTACCCGGACCAAAAGATCGATCACCGCGACGAGTTGCACTGGACGAAGCTGGCGCAGAACTGGAACCACATGTGCGCCGAATGTCATTCGACTAATTTGAAGAAGAACTTCGATCTCGAAGCTGATCGGTTCAACACCACCTGGTCGGAAATCAACGTCGCCTGCGAAGCGTGCCACGGACCGGGATCGCGACACGTCGCCTGGGGTAACAAGGAATCGGGCTGGAACGCGCTCGATAAAAGAGGTTTCGACGTTGTGTTCGATGAGCGGCGCGGCGTGTCATGGCGCATTGATGGGACCGTGGCCACCGCCAGAAGAAGTCAGCGGCGTGAGACTGCAAAGGAGATAGAGGCTTGCGCGCGCTGCCATTCGCGGCGGTCGCTGCTGTCGGAAGATTACCAGCACGGCAAACCACTGATGGATACGCATCTGCCTGCGTTGCTGACCGAGCGGCTCTATTACGCCGATGGGCAGATCAAGGACGAGGTTTACGTTTACGGTTCGTTCCTGCAGAGCAAGATGTTTCACAAGGGCGTGACTTGCAGCGACTGCCACGATCCGCACAGTGCTCAGTTACGCGCGCCCGGCAATCGGGTCTGCACGCAGTGTCACGAGCCGAGCCATTACGATTCGACGAGGCACCACTTTCATGGGGCAGACGGTGAAGGTTCCCGATGCACCGCCTGTCACATGCCGGCAAAGAAATTCATGGTGATTGACGAGCGCAATGACCACAGTTTCCGCATTCCCCGGCCTGACCTGTCGATGCGTATCGAATCGCCCAATGCGTGTAATCAATGCCACACCGATAAGTCGGCCGAGTGGGCCAACGCGAAGCTGGAGTTGTGGTTTGGTACGGACCGGCAGCGTGCCTGGCACTTTGGTGAGGCATTGCATGCCGGACGCGCCGGGATACCCGGTGCAGAAGGTGAACTGATGGCGCTGGCAACGTCGCCGAAGTATCCCGACATAGCGCGTGCCACGGCGGCTTCGTTACTGCGCGGGCATCCCGGGCAGGAGATGTCCGCCGCGCTTCTGCGCCTGCTCGGTGATCCATCGCCAATGGTTCGCCAGGTTGCGCTTGGAATGGTTGACGTTGTCAATTCCGAGCAACGCTGGCTGCTTGCCGAAAGATTGCTGACAGATCCCGTTTTCGCGGTACGTATTGAGGCGGCACGCGTGCTCGCAGCAGTTGACCGGAGCACCTTGACTCCGGATCAGCGTGCATCGCTCGACCGGGCGCTGGAGGAATACAAGGCGGCGCAAAGCGCGAATGCAGAGCACCCGCAATCGCATGTCAATCTCGGTTTGCTCTACACGCGGCTGGGCGAATACCCGGATGCGGAAGCAGAGTATCGTCAGGCGTTGCGGCTCGATCCGGACTACATCTCCGCGTACGTCAATCTGTCGGATCTGTTTCGTGTACGCGGCGATGATCAGCAGGCGTCGGAGATGCTTTTGCAGGCAGCCAAGATCGATTCCAATAACGCGGACGTGGCGCACGCACTTGGCTTGTACTACGTCAGGGCAGGCGAGAGCACGCGCGCCTTGAATTCTCTGCAACGCGCCGCACAACTGGCGCCGCAAAACCTGCGCTACGCCTACGTGTACGGCGTAGCCTTACATGACGCTGGGCGGGTGAGTGAAGCGCTTGGTGTATTGAAGCGCGCGCATGAGTTACATCCGGGCAATTTAGATGTGCTGGTTGCGTTGGTCTCCTATTCCATATCATCAGGTGACAAGCGTTTGGCACGGCGGTACGCGAGACGGCTCGCAGACATCGAGCCGAGGCTTGGCAGCGTAGAACAGATCATCGAACATCTCGCTGGCACAAATTAGGTCGTTGCTGAGTTGGGTTGCATCGACGTGCCCCCTTCTTTGGCAGACTGGCGCAGCCGCTGATTGTCGCGGCGAGAACAACAGAGACGAAAAACTGTCGTGCCAGAAGTATGATCTGGGTCAAAACGTGCGCTGACCTGGAGCATATGGTTCTCGAAGGGTGACCCCGGGGTACGCCTGATGCGGCCTATAACGATGCCGAGGCTGAATGTATCAGTGTGTTGGAGTAAATGGATGTACTTCGCTTGGACGCAAACACACTGTGGGAGTAAATGTCAATACGCCGAGGGTCCAATGGTGCAAAAACTTGACGTCGATTCTGATTGCAGCACTTGTGGCGCGGTGTGCTTGACGGTGGATCGTGACGGTTCTGAGAAGAAGCACAATGATCAAGAGGAGGATCTGCGATGTTTTCATGTTTGCGGTATGCCACAGCGCTTGTGGCCGTTTTCGTGTTGGCGGCGCCAGTTTACGCCCAGACGGACAGTAGTCAGCCGTGGGAGAAGTTCGGCGTCTCACTTGGCGGTTTCGTTACCCAATCTGACACCACTTTCCAGCTCAATTCAAAAACACTCGGCGCGGGCGCAGTCGTCGATCTCGAAAATGTACTGGGGGTCGAACAAACCTTCCGGACTGGGCGTCTTGACGCGAACTACCGTTTTGGCGATTCACGGCGTCACGAAATCGAGTTTCACTACTTCTCGTCCAAGCGCGAAGGGAACAAGACGCTCGACCGGGACGTTCAAATCGGCGATGTGAGGTTTACCCAGGGAACCGGCGTCTTTACCGACTTCGAATTGCGTTTCGCGAACCTTGACTATGTATACAACTTTCTCATGGATGACCGTGTCCGTCTTGGCGTGTCGGCTGGCTTGCACACCACTGGGGTGAAGCTGAAGGTCAATGAAGCGGCAGGGCCAAGCGTAGAAGAAGAAAGTTTTACCGCGCCGTTGCCGATGTTGGGATTGCGCGCTGATGTCGTACTGACTCCGCGTTGGCGACTGAAAACGGCTATCAACCTTTTCTATATTGAATACGATAGGTTTACCGGAAAACTCGCCGATACTTACATTGGCGTTGAGTACCTTCCCTGGAAGAACTTCGGTTTTGGGGGCGGGATTAACGCGATAAACTACGATGTTGAAGCTGATAGTGATGCCAGCGTCGCGGACTGGGACGGCCAGCTTAAGTTCCAGCTCACCGGATTCATGATCTACGGCAAGTATTTTTTCTGAAGCACTTTGCAGAAAGGCGCGCTCAAAACGCGCTTTCAATGCTGGCGTAAATATAGTTCGACCCGCCGTCGACATTGCCGAACAGTTGCGAACTGGCGAAAGCACCGGACCGATGACTGACGCCGACGCCAATCCAGGTGTCCCTCAGATGCTTGGCGCGGAACAGGTCACCGGCATTGATTTCGATGCTCGGATCGAGATAGCTGAGTAGCTTCGACGTGTTTTGTCCTTTGGCTGTCTGGTCGCGTTGCTCGACGTAGGGCACCCGTGTGGCGTAGGACAATCCGATGCCGAAGCCAATGCGGGTGCGCAGGGCTTCCGACCAGGGAAAGCCGTGCCAATACGGTTTCATGTAGGCATCGATCTGCCAGCTGTCTTCTTGCAGGCCCTGGTCGTTGCGGTACAACGCGCCGGCGTAGCCGACAAAATCGAGCGGCCAGTCGTTAATCCGCTCGACGAAGGTTCTGCCCAGATGAACACCGCTGATGCGGCTATCATCCTCTGTCGAGACCGACGCGCAGCGGAACGTAATGAGCTGATTCAGTATGCAATCGGTCGAAGCGCCATAGAAGAGTCGAATCAGCACCGGTTTGCCTGTCGCCCACAAGACCGGTTCATCTTCGATATCGTAGAGGGCGCCGACGTATCCGGTGACCAGCCAGGACTTGTCGACAATCGGGCTACGCCGGATCTCTGATGACAGCCGTACTGCGCCGACTCCGGCGAGCAGCCGCCAGCGGCGGCTGACTTCGTACTGGCCGTAAAGGCCAAACTCGAAATTAAATCCATCCCCCGGTGCGTAGGCCGGGCGTTGCGGCGTTGCTTCTTCGGGGCGAACACCATAGTAGTAGTCGTTTAGATCGGAACTCCTGAACAACAAAGTCGTGTAGGGGCGCAAGAGTAATGGGCCGTCTCGCCACTTGAAGCCGAAGCCTGCGCGCAGTTCAGTGCCATTCGATTCAACCGAAATGTCCTGGCGTAGTTCGGCTGCAAAATCCCCCCTGTGATCGCTGTAACGCCAACCTATTCCAGCATCTATGCCCGGATTGCGCTGTTCCATTCCGGCCAGGCTCGCCGGGGTCTGTTCGTATGGAAAACCTTCGAAACGCTGGGCGATAAACAAGTCGACCTTGATGCGTCGCGATGCCGGAAGCCTCAAACCTGCCCGGTATGAATGCAGGTAAAACACGTCGCCTTCATATACGTACAAAGGCAGGAAATCGAGTGCCTGATCCACTCCGACATAGGGGGAGGTGGTTGTCTGGACGGCGGCGCCAAGCCCGGCTTTGCCGGACACATCCAGTGCTTCGAACAGCGGCTCGGTCTGCGCCTGCGCCTGCGCTGCGAAAAGAGACAACACCAGTAAGCCCGCTGATAGCGTGGCGCCTGTGTGTTTCACAATCATTGGCCTTTCCCGTACCCGCCCTGTGTTGCGCTCGCAAGCACCACTTGTGCCGGTTTGCGTGGCCATTTGTTTGCGGTAGCGGCGATGCGAGACCAAACAGTCCCGCGACATGAGTCAAAACGATCTGTCAGTCGTTTTGACCTGACGTGTCAGGCTCGTGTTTCGAGCGGCGGCTGAGCAGCGGCCTCCTGCATTGCGTCGACCAACACCTCCGGCGGTTGGGCGCCGGATGCCGCGAGCTTCTGGTCGAAAATGAAGAACGGTACGCCCTGGACTCCAAGCGAGAGCGCATGGTTTTGCTGTTCCTCAACCTGTTGGCGCAGCTGCTGCGTTTCCAAACAGCGCTCGGCTTCAGCACGTGGCAAGCCGCCGCGCTCTGCCAATTCAATCAGCGTTTGCCGATCCCTTAGATCGCGCCCTTCCAGAAAGTAGCCCGTAAAGAGCGATTCGACCACGCCATCTTGTGCGTCAAACGCGAGCGCCAGCAAAATCAGCTGATGCGCATCGACGGTATTCGGCTGTGCATGTATGTCGTCGAAACGAAAATCGATCCCGGCCGACTTGCCGGCGCGCGCGACGCGGTCATAGATTTCGCTGGCCTGCTCCGGTCCGCCAAACTTTGACGTCAGATACTCGTCCCGCGGCATCCCCTCTGCCGGTAATTGCGGATTGAGCTGAAACGGATGCCAAATAATTTTCGGGGCGTCAGCGTCCGGATGTCCCGCGGCGTACTGCGCGAGGGCTTTCTCGAGATTGCGCTTGCCAATCAAGCACCATGGGCAGACTACGTCGGAGATGATATCGATCTGCATGCGCGGCTTTCCGGGAGTTCAGTTCGGGACAGTCTACCAGCCGCTACGTTCGGCTGCCGCCCGCCCTCTGATCTGTTTGTATTCAACGCCGCACTCAAGCAGGCGATCAGTCAGGCAAACGCGTGATTATCGCTAAAGTGATTCAATGAATCGCAACAAAGCATTGCGCTCCGCTTTGCTCATGTTCACGAAAACTCGCTGCGAGACTGCCGCCTCTCCGCCGTGCCACAGGATTGCTTCGGTGACGTTGCGCGCGCGGCCGTCATGCAATAACTGAGTGTTGCCATTGGCGATGGCGCGCAGGCCGATGCCCCAAAGCGGCGGTGTACGCCAGTCGCGCCCGCCCGCGTCGAATTCGTGCCGGCCGTCGGCGAGCCCCTCACCCATGTCGTGCAGCAGCAAATCAGTGTAGGGGCGGATGGTTCGATCACGTAGCGGCGCGTACTTCGCGTCACGACCAGTGTTGAGTTCAGGAATATGGCATACGCTGCATCTTGCCCTGTCGAACAGGGCTGCACCGCGCCTCACGGTTGGATCGCCGGCGTCGCGTTGCATCGGTGGCGCCAGTAAATGAAGATAAGCGGTGATTGAATCGAGCTGTTGGTCGCGGGCCTCGACGCCTTTAACGCGCTCGACCTGGTAGCAGGCTTTCTGAATCGGCCAGCATTGCTCTTCGGGAAACAGCTCCGACGTGACACCCATCTCATCGTGAAACGCCGCCGCGACCTGGTGTCTTACGGTTGGCTGCGAGGCCTTGTAACCAAACCGCCCGACCATTCGCTTGCCGGTTGCTTGATCGATGACAAGATTCGGCCGGCCATTGAAGCCGAGCTGTTGCTGCCGCCCGGCGAGGGCGAGGATGGCAGAGTCCGGCACTGCCTCGAGCAACCCGAGCCCGAACACCGGCTGTGCCAGCCGCAGGGAGAAGATCGTTTCGTCCCCTATCGGACCGTACCAGAGCGCTGCGAAGCGAATCGCTGGCGAGCGTAATTCAACCCGAGTGCCGTCGGCCAGGGCCACCTCGCGCTTGGTGTATGCGACCCGGAAATCGCCTTCTTCGACGAGTTGTCCAAGGATGCCGTGCCGGTTGAGGTGGGTGCCGTAGGCAGGATGCGGCCGTGGCCGGCCGGCATCGTCAGTGCCCGGCAGCGCAAGTCGCAGTACCAGAGAATGCGGTTCTTCGTTCGGCCCGTCAGGGGCTCGCCCGCGGCCATTGCCAGGATGGCATACAAGGCAAGCTTCGGCATTGGATTGCGGTCCGCGCCCCCAATGGCCGCCGCTCAGAAAGGGCGGCACCCAGCGCGCAGCGAATTCTTTTTTGCCGGCCGCGAAGCGCTGTAGCTCCAGCGCTCGCAGATGCGATAACGGTTGCGAGTAAACCGAAGCACCCGCTTTGTCTGCCGCCAACAGTTCGGTGCCTTCCAGCATCACCAGCGAGCCGAATGCTGCCAGGCAAAGCACGATTGCACGCATGTTCATAAATATTCGGCGGGCTCGCGGGTTGCCGCTGCGCCGGGCTTCTCTTGAAGATGTCACTCTTTTATGATGCATCTGTCGCGAGCCTGATACAACGAATGCCGGAAAACCCGATCCGAAGCTGGTCTGCCAAACTTCTGCCAATGCGGCGCCGCCCGGTGCTGTATGTGAAGGCACCGGTCAGTCCGGAGCAGATGCTGGTTAACCGCTTGTTGCTGGTACTGTTTCTGTTTGCCAGTGTCATCACTGTGCTGTGGTTCGACCGTGGCGGGCTGGTTGATCACCATGACGGGCAAGTCACTTTTTCGGATGTAGTGTATTTCGCCATGATCACCATTACCACGGTCGGATACGGCGACATTGTCCCCATCGAGCCGCACACACGCGTCATCGATGCCTTGTTCATTACCCCGGTGCGAATATTCATCTGGTTCATTTTCCTGGGGACCGCATACCAGTTGGTGATACAAAAAGTGCTGGAGGATTACCGTATGGCGCAGCTCAGAGATCGTCTCAACGATCATGTCATCATTATCGGTTTCGGTGAAACCGGGCGGGTTGCGGCGAGGGAAGTCGTCAGCAAAGGCACACCATCGGATCACATCGTTGTAATCGATATATCTGACACCTGCGTACGCGATGCAGCGAATGCCGAATATATCGGACTGCATGGCGATCCCACGCGCGAGCGCATTTTGCTCGATGCGGGGATCAAAAACGCGCGCGCGGTGCTCATCTGCCTCGGACGAGACGACACCAGTGTGCTTTCGGTGCTGACGGTGAGAAATCTGAATTCGCGGGTGCGTATTGTGGCTGTCGTTAACGAAGATGAAAACGTCAAACTTTTGCGCCGGGCCGGTGCCAATATAACGGTGATGCCGTCTCAGGCGGGCGGCTATCTGCTCGCCGAAGCGGTTGGCAACAACTATCTGACCGATTACGTGCTGGACCTGCTGACGTCCGACGGGAGGGTAGCTTTGGTCGAGCGCGTGGCGGCACCGGAGGATATCGGCAAGTCAATGCGCAATGTCAGCAGCGGTCTGGTCGTGCGCCTGTACCGTGGTGGTGAGCCGATCGGTTTTTGGGAGACCGACAAGAACATCATCGAGCGCGATGATCTTTTGCTCGTCATCGAACCGAGTGTCTGAGCCGTAAGGCCCGGGCAACTACAGATCGATTGGCCAGTTGATTCCGGCAGTCACGCCGCCGTCTACCCGTATCGTTTGGCCGGTAACGAAGGCGGCGGCATCGGACGCCAGGAACACGGCAGCGCCAATCAGGTCCTTGACATCACCGAGCTTACGCTGCGGCGTATTCTGTGTTGCCCACTCGCGCATCTTGTCCTGCGCCCAGAGCTTCTTTGAGAGTGCAGTGGGAAAGAATCCCGGCGCGATCGAGTTCACGCGCACGCCGTGCGGCCCCCATTCGTTGGCCAGCGCCCTGGTCATCATCAGCACGCCTGCCTTGCTCATCGCATACGGTGTGACGCCGGTCAACGGCGCGTAGGTATTGAGCGAATCGATGTTGATGATGGAGCCGGCTTTTCGCTCGAGCATGTGCCGGCCGACCGTTTGTGCCAGTATGAAGCTGCCGCGCAGGTTGATATCCACTATCCAGTCATACTCGTCGGTCGTGTAGTCTTCCACCTTCATTCGTTTGTTCACACCGGCGACACTGAGCAGCGTATCGATACGACCAAATTCCGAAACCGTCGCGGAGACGAGTTCGGCGATGTCGGGCGGCTTGGCAACGTCGCAAACAACCGGTTTGACCGGCTTCGATCCAGTCGAGATTTCCTTTGCGGTTTGTTGAAGGGTGTCGGCTTCGCGACCGGCAATCACCACTTGTGCGCCGCGTGCGGCAAAGCCACCCGCCAGAGCTCTGCCAATACCTCTGCTGGCGCCAACTACCAGCGCCACTTGCCCGGTTACCGAAAACAGTTTGTCTTCCATCGTTTTGTTCCTTGCGGTTTATTCCTTGCGGTTTGTTCCTTGTCGCCATGCTGCGGCAGCGCTGCCGAACGAGATCATCTTTACTTGACGCTAACGGGCTCGCTCGAGGTTCGCTTCGTGCCGTGCCAGCGCAAAGCGATGCTGCCTGGCAGCGGCAAGCCATGCGCTCGCGGCAAGGTTGCGCGCTGATACATACGGCGCCAGAGGGTGGCCAGTTCCGCATCGTAGATAACGTCTGGATCGGCGGCGAGCACGTGCCAGTCGCCGCGCGCTATTTCGTTTTCCAGCTGGCCGGGCGCCCATCCGGCGTAACCGGCAAAAAAACGTTGAGCCGGATCAGGACTGGGGGTCTGCAGCAATGTCTCGAGCAACTCACCATCACCGCTGAAAAAAATGTCGTCTATCGCCCACCATGCCCGCTCCGGCGGCGGTGTCATCCGGAACAGGAACAGCAGGCCGTCGGGTTCAACTGGCCCGCCGATACAAAGCGTATCGGTGCGTCCCTGCCGCTGCACATCGTCAGGCCAGACGTCGCGCAGCATCATCCGGCTCGGCCGGTTGAGAATCACACCGCTCGGCCCGCTATCGGCCGGAAACATGACCAGCACAACGGTGCGAGCAAAATTCGGATCCATCATGTGGCGCGCCGCCACCAGCAAGATCGAATCGCGTTGTTCCGCGAGATCGACGTCAGCTGCCGATGCACACGCGGCGATCAAAAGCGCCGCACTCGTCAATAACGAAAGGACAATACGCCGACACACGTGTGTTCAGTGCAAATGTTTGCGCCGCGCCACCAGTTCCGAAGTGTCGCTTGTAGCTGTTCCGCCTGAACGGCGGCCGCTCTCCCAGCGCCGATCGAACATTTGGTTGACGAGATTGAGTACCTGGCTGATCTCGGTGTCGTCGAAATCGCGCGACAAGACGTGTTGCAGATCTTCCATCATGCGATGCCGCCGCGCATTGTCAATTGATTCCGCTGTCGGACCGACAAAAATAACATCGAATTCATCGCGCCCGTCTTCGTGGTAGTAGGTTATGTCAACCGGTGCCGCTTCCTCGCAATAGGCATTCAGCGCTTCCAGTGCTTCGGCGAGTAATTGCCGGAAGCTGCGACCTACGTCACCCGTCCAGCAAATTTCAATAACGCGGCGCCGGCGGTCGAAAGTAATGCCGGGTTCGTCCGGATGAATGCTTCTCACATCAGCCAGGCTGTCTTCGTCGATGTAATCGAGCAGAGGGCGCATGGCGGACTCCATCTGTTCGGTGCTGGTGCCTGATCGCAGGAGAATGGTCCCGTGTACGTGTACCTCGACTCGCATCGTATTACTCCTTCGTTCTGTGCACCGAAACGGGCGGTGTCCCGGATCGATGTGTGCCCCCGGCACGCCTCGTTTCCGAACCTGGGCCTGCCGAATACGGCATGGTCTGATCCGGTGCGCGCAGTGCCAGATGGCGATTGTAACGCCATGTGCCGATTAAACCGAGCCGCCACGAGCCGCTATCAGCGGACCCTTGCGATGCCGCACTGCGCTGTTACTGATCCCGTTGGGACGTCTTGCTGGCGATGTTTGCCGGTTGCCTCGCAGCCTGACAAGCCGTCTACCTGACCTCATCGGGCGAAAACGGCACGTTGTCATTGCGGCGCTGTGACTCGTGGTCCGATTCGAAAATGCCTTGCAACTCCTGTGCCGCCTCTCGCGAAGTCTGTATCAGCTGCGTTTCATCGTGATAAACAGCGTACTGACGCGCCATGGTGCGTTCGTCGTGGGCGCGGAACGTCGCAATCGTATTCTTTGCATCCCACGCGCTGATGCCGGTGGTTTGCAGGACTTGCTCGGCGAGTTCGAGTGCCGATACCAGAGTCTCGCGAATGATGTATTCGACACCGATATCCATCAGCCTGTAGGCGTGGAAGCGGTTACGCGCTCTGGCGAGAATTTTCAGCTTCGGGAAATGTTTCCTGACCGTCTCGGCCGTGCGCACCGACGCCTCGATATCATCGATTGCCAGAACCAAAGCCTGCGCTTCAGGTGCTCCGGCTGCGTGCAGCATATCGAGGCGCGATGCGTCCCCGTAATAGGCTTTGTTATTGCCAAAGCGGCGCACCACCTCGATTTGATCGCTGCTGATATCGAGTGCCGTGAAACCGATGCCGCGGGCGGCGAGGGTACGCGCCACGATCTGACCGACTCGCCCGAAGCCGGCGATGATGATTTTGTGGTCAGAAGCCTCGATTTCGTCGAAGCGCTGTGCGGCTTTATGGCGGCTTCGCCGTGTGCACATGTCGTCGATCGTCATCGCCAATGGCGTCAGGGCCATGGAGATGATGACTGCGATGATCAGTGAACTGACCAGCGCGCTGTCGATAATGCCGGAATCAATTCCGATGGCAAAAATGACAAAAGCAAACTCGCCGCCCTGAGACAAGGTGGCGGCGACACTGATTGCCAGGCGGTTGTCGTTACCGGTAATGCGGACAACGGCGAACAGCGCGGCGGCCTTGATCAACATCAAGCCAATGACCATAGCCGTGATCAAAACCGGCTCGTGCACCAGCAGACCGAGATCGACGGCCATGCCGACCGAGATGAAGAACAGGCCCAGCAGCAGCCCTTTGAAAGGTTCGATGTTCGCTTCGAGTTCGTGCCGGTATTCGGAATCCGCCAGCAGCATGCCGGCAAGAAATGCGCCGAGTGACATCGACAGACCAACCGAGTAAACCCCGATTGCAGTGCCAATGACCACCAGTAGCGCAGCCGCGGTGAAAATTTCCTTGATTCCGCTCGCGGCAACCAGCCTGAGTATCGGGCGCAGCAGGTAACGCCCGCCGAACACGATGAGCGCAATCACACCGATCGCCTCACCGGCAGCGAGCCATGCTTGTGTACCGGCCGGAATGTCTTCGCCTTTGCCCAGCAACGGGATCAACGCCAGCATGGGAATAACGGCAATGTCCTGAAACAGCAGAATGGCAAACGAGGAGCGGCCCTTGCGGGTGGTCAGTTCACCGCGTTCGGCCAACGTCTGCAACACGAAGGCGGTCGATGACATGGCCAGCGCGAGCCCGATGACGAAGGCCGTGGCAAGGGCCAGGCCAAAAGCGAAACCAACCGCGGTGAACAGGGCAGCCGTGACGATCACCTGTGCCGCGCCAAGCCCGAAAACCGACTTGCGCAGCACCCACAACCGCGACGGTTGCAATTCGAGACCAATGACAAACAACAGCATCACGATGCCGAGTTCTGCGAGATGCATGATGCCCTCGACCTCGCCGATGATTCCGAGTCCTGATGGACCAATGACGACACCTGCCGCCAGATATCCCAACACGGCGCCCATTTTGAAGCGGCGGAAAAGCGGCACGGCCACCACGGCGGCGGCAAGGAAAACGGCGGTTTGCGCGATAGGGCTCATGATTGGGTGTGTATCACGTGATGCAGACCGAGGAACGACGGGGCGCGCAAAGGCGTTATGCCCGTCGTGGCGCGGGGAAAGTCACCAGCCGTTGCGCGAATCAGATGCCCGCGACGACTCTGATTTCGACTTTGTACTTCGGGGCCGCCAGTTTCGATTCGACGCAGGCGCGTGCCGGTGGATTGTCTTTCGGTACCCACATGTCCCACACCGCATTCATGTTGTCGAAGTTCTTTATGTCAGACAGCCAGATGGTCGCCATGAGAATTTTCGATTTGTCGCTGCCGGCTTCTTTCAAGTAGGCATCGATCTTGTCGAGTATCTGACCGGTCTGGCCACCGACGTCTGCATTGGCGTCGTCTGCGACGATGCCGGCGGTGTAAACGGTGTTGCCATGTATCACGACCTGCGACATGCGGGGGCCGATATGAAGACGTTTTATGCTCATAGCGAATGTTTCCTTTCTGCCTGGTTATCTGCTTTCATCCAAACAAAACAACTTGTGTTGTTTGCGAACCGAAACAAGAGCGACCGGAGCATGGCAATCTCCTCTGCCCGGATGAAGACGACTTGATGATACGACGATTCAAGCGCGATTCGGTCAGGCGAGCGCAGCGCGCGCGTTGCGCATGGTGACCATTTCCTCGGCGCCGGTCGGGTGGATCGCCACCGTATCATCGAAGTCCCGCTTCGTTGCACCCATGCGCACCGCCACCGCGAAACCCTG
>JBFKXV010000012.1:0-17704 GCA_041637935.1 Burkholderiales bacterium
CGTAACAGATGCGCGTTGACGGGTCGCCCACGCGGTGTATTCAAGAAGTTCGGTTTGGCGCGAAGCAAGCTGCGCGAGATCGCCATGCGCGGTGAAATACCCGGCGTAATCAAGGCGAGTTGGTAGGAGATACTAGAACATGAGCATGAGTGACCCGATTGCGGACATGCTGACCCGCATTCGCAACGCGCAAACTGCGGAGAAAGTGTCTGTAGGCATGCCGATGAGCAAGCTGAAGCTGGCAATCGCTCAGGTGCTGAAGGATGAAGGGTACATCGAGGATTTCAAGGTCAACGACCAGGACGCTATTAAGCCTTTGCTTGAGATCGGGTTGAAATACTACGCGGGCAAGCCGGTGATTGAGCGTATTGAGCGCGTCAGCCGCCCGGGATTGCGTATTTACAAGCCGGCTCGGGAAATTCCGCAAGTGATGAACGGGCTTGGTGTGGCCATCGTCTCGACATCGCGAGGCGTGATGACCGACCGAAAGGCGCGTTCGACTGGAGTCGGTGGCGAGGTGCTGTGCATCGTCGCCTAAGTTG
Source organism: Burkholderiales bacterium (assembly GCA_041637935.1). Taxonomy (GTDB): domain Bacteria; phylum Pseudomonadota; class Gammaproteobacteria; order Burkholderiales; family Eutrophovitaceae; genus SG8-40. The sequence continues at coordinate 543 of JBFKXV010000012.1, forward strand.
ATTTGGTCGCTTGATTGAACAGGTTATCAGTAACGGGTTCGACGCGGCATAAGCGGCCTGAACAGAGTCATAGATAAATAAAGCGGATAGATACACGTAACAGTTAAACGGTTTGGTGGAGCAGATTCATGTCACGCGTTGGTAAGAATCCGGTGAACATTCCCTCGGGCGTTGAAGTCAACATGGGGAACGCGGAAATCACGGTCAAAGGACCGCTTGGCGCCCTGTCGCAGCGACTCAACTCGTTGGTCAATGTCCGGCGCGACGGCGACACGCTGGTTTTCGAAACGGCAAACGACAGCGCTTCTGCCAATGCCATGTCGGGTACCTTGCGCGCGCTGGTTAACAACATGGTGATCGGTGTCAGCAGCGGTTTTGAGAAAAAGCTGACTTTGGTCGGTGTCGGCTATCGAGCGCAGGCCCAGGGCGACAAGTTAAACCTGTCGTTGGGATTCTCTCACCCGGTGGTGCACCAGATGCCACAAGGGGTGAAAGTCGAGACACCGCAGCAGACCGAGGTGCTGATCAAGGGCATCGACAAACAGCTCGTTGGGCAAGTGGCTGCAGAAGTGCGCGGCTACCGTCCGCCCGAGCCCTACAAGGGTAAGGGTGTGCGATACGCCGATGAGCGTGTGTCGTTGAAGGAAACGAAGAAGAAGTGAGTGTGTTGCAATGATTGACAAGAGACAATCACGAGCCCGCCGGTCGAGACAAACCCGGCGCAAAATCGCTGAACTCGGTGCCGTGCGCCTGCTGGTGCACCGTTCGAACACGCACATGTACGCACAGGTGGTCGATGCCGAAGCGAAAGTGCTGGCCGCTGCTTCGACGCTCGAACCGGATGTACGCAAACAGGTTGCGAATGGCGGCAACGTTACGGCCGCGGCAATGGTTGGCAAGCGTATCGCCGAGAAAGCCAGACAGCAGGGCGTCGAAACGGTTTCGTTTGACCGTTCAGGGTTCAAGTATCACGGCCGGGTCAAGGCGCTGGCAGACGCAGCGCGCGAGGCCGGCCTGAAGTTCTGAGGATCAGATAATGGCAAGAATGCATCAACAAGACGACCGCGGGGACGGACTGCGTGAAAAAATGGTCTCGGTTAACCGTGTCACCAAGGTCGTAAAGGGCGGCCGCGTGCTCGGTTTCGCGGCGCTTGCTGTGGTCGGCGACGGCGACGGCGGGATCGGCATGGGCAAGGGTAAGGCGCGTGAAGTTCCGGTTGCCATACAGAAGGCAATGGAAGAGGCGCGGCGCAAGTTGTTCAAGGTCTCATTGAGCGAGGGCACGCTGCAGCACGCCGTGGTTGGTGTGCACGGGGCGGCCAAGGTGTACATGCAGCCTGCATCAGAGGGCACCGGCATTATCGCCGGTGGGCCGATGCGCGCCATCTTCGAAGTGATGGGCGTGACTGACATTCTTGCCAAATGCATCGGTTCGACCAATCCCTATAACGTTGTCAGGGCAACACTCAACGGTCTGGCCGAAATGAACTCGCCAAGCGAGATCGCGCTCAAGCGCGGCAAGACAGTCGAGGAAATACTGGGTTAAAGGCGATGGCAGAGACGAAGACAGGCGCGAAGAAAACCGCTGCGAAGAAGACCGCCGCGAAGAAAACGGCTGCCAAGAAACCGGCAGCAAAGAAACCGGCAGCCAAGAAAACGGCAGCCACGGCGGCGCCGAAAAAGACTGCTGTCAAGAAGACAGCGGCGAAGAAGTCTGCCACGAAGAAGCCGGCGGCGGCGAAAAAGGTCGCCAAGGCTGACAAGCCAAAGCCGGACAAGACGGTAAAGGTCACGCTTGTCAAAAGCGTGATCGGGACCAAGGCGTCGCATCGGGCCACGGTGCGGGGACTTGGATTGCGTCGTATCCGCCACAGTGTCGAACTGGAAGACACGCCGGCGGTACGTGGAATGATCAACAAGGTCAGTTACCTCCTCAGGGTGGAGGCGTAAATGCGATTGAACGAACTCAAGCCGACCGATGGAGCCAAGCGCGAGCGCACGCGCGTTGGACGCGGGATCGGCAGCGGCAAAGGAAAAACCGGCGGCCGCGGCCACAAGGGGCAGCGTTCGCGCTCCGGCGGATATCACAAGGTCGGGTTTGAAGGCGGACAGATGCCGATCGCCCGGCGCCTGCCCAAGCGTGGATTCACCTCCATGACGCGCGACGACACGCGTGAAGTGCGCCTGTCCGACCTGAACAAGCTCGAAGGCAGCGAAGTCGACCTGCTGGCGCTCAAGCAGGCGCGGCTGGTGCCCAAGAACACAGTGGCCGGCAAGATCATTCTGGCCGGCAATCTGGAGAAGAAGAATCTGAAGATCCGCGGTCTTCGCGTCACAAAGGGTGCTCGCGCGGCTATCGAAGCGGCTGGCGGCAGCGTGGAGGGGTAGGCGTTGGCCCAGAACGGCATGATGGGAGCGGCAGGTAAGTTCGGCGATTTGAAGCGCCGGCTACTGTTCCTGCTTGGCGCGCTGATCGTTTATCGCATCGGTGCGCATATACCCGTGCCCGGCATTGACCCGGTAACGCTCGCTGAACTGTTCCAGTCGCAGCAGGGCGGAATCCTCGGCATGTTCAACATGTTCTCCGGGGGGGCGCTGTCGCGATTCACCATCTTCGCGCTTGGCATCATGCCCTACATCTCCGCGTCGATCATCATGCAGTTGATGACGGTCGTCGTACCTTCGCTCGAGCAACTGAAGAAGGAAGGCGAGGCGGGCCGGCGCAAGATCACGCAGTACACGCGCTACGGAACCCTGGCGCTGGCGACGTTTCAGGCAACCGGCATTTCCATTGCATTGGAATCGCAAAGCGGGCTGGTCCTCGAGCCCGGACTGGCGTTTCGCTTTACCGCGGTCGTGACGCTGGTTACCGGCACCATGTTCCTGATGTGGCTCGGCGAACAGATAACCGAGCGTGGTATCGGTAACGGCATCTCGCTGATCATCTTTGCCGGCATCGCGGCCGGCTTGCCGAGTGCCGTCGGAGGTACGCTTGAGTTGGCGCGCACCGGGACATTCTCGATTCCTTTGGTCTTGCTGCTGCTCATCGGTGCGGTACTGGTGACCGCATTCGTGGTATTTGTCGAACGCGGCCAGCGCAAGATTCTGGTGAACTACGCAAAGCGGCAGGTCGGCCGCAAGGTTTATGGCGGACAAAGTTCGTTCTTGCCGCTGAAGCTGAATATGGCTGGCGTCATACCGCCGATCTTTGCGTCCAGCATTATTTTGTTCCCGGCCACGCTCGCCGAGTTACTCGGTTCGAGTGAGAACGTCTACTGGTTGCGCGACATCGGTGGATTGTTGCATCCCGGGCAGCCGCTGTACGTGGCGTTTTACGCTGCGGCAATTATTTTCTTCTGTTTCTTCTATACCGCGTTGGTGTTCAATCCGCGCGATACCGCAGAGAATCTGAAGAAAGGCGGCGCCTTCGTGCCGGGTATTCGCCCCGGCGAGCAAACAGCGAAGTACATCGAGAAAATCATCATGCGACTGACTCTGGCGGGTTCGGTCTATATCACGCTGGTCTGTCTGTTGCCGGAGTTTCTGATTGTCAAATGGAACGTGCCGTTCTATTTCGGGGGCACGAGTCTGCTGATTATTGTGGTGGTCACGATGGATTTCATGCAGCAGGTACAGGCTTATGTCATGTCGCATCAATACGAAAGCCTGCTGAAAAAAGCCAACTTCAAGGGCGGAATGTTTCCGACCCGGTAAGGAGAGTTGAAATGCGAGTCAAAGCGTCGGTCAAGAAACTCTGCCGGAACTGCAAGATCATTCGCCGCAATCGCGTGGTGCGCGTGATTTGCACTGAGCCACGCCACAAGCAGCGGCAGGGTTGAGTCGTCTTAACGGAATTTGTTGAAACGGAAAAGTTATGGCACGAATCGCAGGTGTAAACATCCCCAACCACAAGCATGCGTGGGTGGCTCTGACCTCTATTTACGGCATCGGACGGACCCGTGCTTACAGCATCTGTGCCGCAGCAGGTGTGACGCCCTCGACCAAGATGAAAGACCTGAGCGATGGCGAAATGGACAAGTTGCGCGAGCAAATCACCAAGGTCGCAGTGGAAGGCGATCTGCGACGCGAAGTGTCGATGAACATCAAGCGCTTGATGGATCTTGGTAGTTATCGAGGTTCGCGTCACCGCAGGGGGTTGCCGGTACGGGGGCAGCGAACCAAAACCAATGCGCGCACCAGAAAAGGTCCGAAAAAGCTTCTTCGTGCGGGCAGGAAGTAATCCACCAGCACTAACAAACTCATTCAGGCAGGAATAGTCAACGATGGCAAAAGCATCCACCCGGGTTCGCAAGAAGGTCAAGAAGAACGTGGCCGAAGGAATCGCCCATGTTCATGCGTCCTTCAACAATACGATCATCATGATCACCGACCGGCAGGGCAACGCATTGTCCTGGGCAACCTCGGGTTCAAGCGGATTCAAGGGCTCGCGCAAGAGCACGCCGTTCGCAGCGCAGATCGCTGCCGAACAGGCCGGCCGCTCGGCGCAGGATTGCGGTGTCAAGAATCTGGAAGTGCGCATCAAGGGCCCCGGCCCGGGCCGCGAATCGGCGGTGCGCGCGCTCAACGCCGTCGGATTCAAGATCACCAGCATTTCTGACGTAACGCCGATTCCGCACAACGGGTGTCGCCCGCCCAAGAAGCGCCGCATTTAAGGAGAGCAAACGTGGCCAGAAATCTTGATCCAAAGTGCCGACAGTGCCGCCGCGAGGGGGAGAAACTCTTCCTCAAGGGTGAGAAATGTTTTACTGACAAATGCGCCATCGAGCGTCGCTCCTATGCGCCTGGCCAGCATGGGCAGAAGAATGTCCGAATTTCCGACTTTGGCCGGCAACTTCGCGAGAAGCAGAAGATCCGCCGCATTTACGGCGTGCTCGAACGCCAGTTCCGCAAGACCTACAAGGCAGCGGCGCGCAAAAAGGGCGTAACCGGCGAACAGCTGCTGCAGGACCTGGAACGGCGTCTTGATTCGGTTGTCTATCGCATGGGATTCGGCGCTTCGCGTACTGAAGCGCGCCAAGTGGTTCGACACAACGGCATCATGGTAAACGGCAAGCGGGTGAACATCCCCTCCTATCTGGTGCGGGCCGGAGACGTTGTCGAAGTGGCAGAGAAATCCAAGGCGCAGTTGCGCATCAAGGCCGCGGCCGAGGCGGCAGAGAGCCGTGGCTATCCCGAGTGGCTGGAAGTGGACGTGAAGGCGCTCAAGGGTACCTTCAAGGCAACGCCGCAGCGCTCCGAACTGTCGTCGACCATTAATGAATCGATGGTCGTTGAACTTTATTCCAAGTAGTTCTTTCGTTTTCGCCTTCGAAGCCATAACAACTTCGAAGGCGACAATTTTCGAAACTTTGTAAAGGGTCGAATCTATGCAAAGCAGCTTCCTCAAGCCGCGAATTATCGATGTCCGGTCTACTGGTATTGGTCAGGCGAAAGTGACCATGGAGCCCTTCGAGCGCGGCTATGGACACACCTTGGGCAATGCGTTGCGTCGCGTGCTGCTGTCTTCGATGCCTGGTTATGCGCCGACCGAGGTAACAATTTCGGGCGTGCTGCACGAGTATTCTGCGATTGACGGTGTGCAGGAAGATGTCGTCGACATTCTGCTCAATCTCAAGGGCGTGGTCCTGAAACTGCACAATCGTGACGAGGCCGTTCTCAATCTCAAGAAAGAGGGCGAGGGCGAGGTGCGCGCCAGCGACATCGAAGCCACACATGACGTGGAGATTGTCAATCCGGATCACGTGATTGCGCACCTGGCGCCGGGCGGCAAACTCGACATGCAGATCAAGGTTGAAGGCGGCCGCGGTTATGTGCCGGCCAATGTTCGCGAGAACACCCAGGAGACGCGCAGCATTGGAAGTCTATTGCTCGATGCGTCTTTCAGCCCGGTACGGCGCGTGAGCTACGCTGTGGAGAGCGCGCGCGTCGAGCAGCGCACTGACCTCGACAAGCTGGTGGTCGACATTGAAACCAACGGCGTGGTCGAGCCGGAAGAGGCGATTCGCTATGCCGCGCGCATTCTGATGGAACAGCTCGCCAGTTTTGCGGATCTGAAAGGCACGCCGGCGCCGGTGGAGGCGCCGAGGACGCCGCAGGTCGACCCGATACTGTTACGCCCGGTCGACGATCTGGAACTCACGGTGCGCTCGGCGAATTGCCTCAAGGCCGAGAACATCTACTACATCGGTGATCTCATTCAGCGAACCGAGACCGAGCTGCTGAAAACACCCAACCTCGGCCGCAAGTCGCTTAATGAAATCAAGGAAGTCCTCGCGGCGCGTGGTCTGACGCTCGGTATGAAGCTCGAGAACTGGCCGCCGTCCGGTCTGGAAAAAGCATCATAAAAGGGGAATAGAAATGCGTCACCGTCTCGGGCTGCGCAAGCTCAATCGCACCAGCGCACATCGCCAGGCGATGCTCCGCAACATGACCAACTCCTTGCTGCGCCACGAAGTCATCAAGACGACGCTGCCGAAAGCCAAGGAACTGCGTCGTGTTGCCGAGTCGATCATCACGTTGGCCAAGAAGCCGTCGGTAGCGAACCGGCGTCTCGCCTTCTCGCGGCTGCGTGATCGCGACATCGTGGTCAAGCTGTTCGACGAACTCGGGCCGCGCTACGCCAAACGTAATGGCGGTTATCTGCGCATACTGAAGTTTGGTTTTCGCCAAGGTGATAACGCACCGATGGCGCTCGTTGAATTGATGGACCGGCCTGAGGAAGCGCAAGAAGAAGCCGGCAAATAACAATAACCGTAGCAACATTGAAGAAGCCGGCTATATGCCGGCTTTTTATTTTGGCGGCGCTTCAAACGACGCATAAACGCGCTTACCGCGGAGGTCGCTGAGGGCGCAAATGATCAGCAAACTCAAAAAACCTCACCACAAAGACTCAAAGGACACCAAGAAAGATATCGTTCGCATCGCGCTCCCGCGCCTGAATGGGGCGATGTCAGATCAATCGTCAACCGAAAGGTCTGCAAGTTCGGGCTTGGTTTTGTTGGTGTGCTTGGTGTCCTTGGTGGTTTGGTTTTTGTGAGCAGTTAGGGTTTTTCTCAGCGTTCTCCGCGGTGAGAGGTTTGGTACTTAGGTAACAGCGAGTCGCCTTACGCTGACTTCTCCATCGGCTCGCTTGATTCTGCACTGAGTGCATGCCGCAGATAACGACCGGTGTGGCTGGTTTCGATTTCGGCGAGTTCTTCCGGCGTGCCGGTCGCGATAATGTAGCCGCCCTCATCGCCGCCCTCCGGGCCGAGGTCGACGATGATGTCGGCTGTTTTGATGACGTCGAGATTGTGCTCAATGACAACCACCGTGTTGCCGTGGTCACGCAGCCGGTGCAGCACTTGCAGCAGCATTTCCACGTCCTGAAAGTGCAGGCCGGTGGTTGGCTCGTCCAAAATATAAAGGGTTTTGCCGGTGTCGCGCTTGGATAGTTCAAGCGCAAGCTTGACGCGCTGCGCCTCGCCACCTGACAGGGTCGGCGCACTCTGGCCGAGTCGAACGTAACCCAATCCCACGTCGAGCAGCGTGTCGAGCCGGCGCACCAACGCCGGCACCGAGGAAAAGAACTCACGCGCTTCCTCAACCGTCAATTCGAGCACTTCCTGGATGTTCTTGCCCTTGTAACGAATTTCCAGCGTTTCGCGGTTATATCGTTTGCCATGACAGACATCGCACAGCACGTATATGTCCGGCAGGAAATGCATCTCCACCTTGGTCACGCCATCGCCTTGGCATGCTTCGCACCGTCCGCCCTTGACGTTGAACGAAAAGCGCCCCGCACCGTAGCCGCGTTCGCGTGCTGCCGGTACACCGGCGAACAGCTCTCGAACCGGAGTGAAGATTCCGGTGTAGGTCGCCGGGTTCGAACGCGGTGTGCGCCCGATCGGGCTTTGATCAACATTGACGACCTTGTCGATCTGATCGATACCTTCAATGTCCGTATAAGGCGCCGGCTCGTGCGATGAGCGATAAACATTGCGTGACACAGCCCGGTACAAGGTGTCATTGATGAGAGTTGACTTGCCGGACCCTGACACGCCGGTCACGCAAATGAACAAACCGAGCGGCAGGCTTAACTCGACGTTCTTGAGGTTGTTGCCGCGTGCGCCGGTCAACGTCAGAATTCGTTTCGGGTCCGGGCGGTGGCGCAATGACGGCACACTGATGCGGCGACGGCCGGCAAGATAATGACCAGTGAGCGAACGCTCAGAAGCGATGATTTGCCGGGGCGTGCCATGCGCCACGATTTCCCCGCCGTGGTCTCCCGCCCCGGGGCCGATGTCGATGACATGGTCGGCTGCAAGAATTGCCTCGAGATCGTGCTCCACCACGATGACCGAGTTACCCAGATCGCGCAGATGTTTTAACGTTGCCAGCAAGCGGTTGTTGTCGCGCTGGTGCAGACCGATCGACGGCTCGTCGAGGACGTACATGACCCCGGTCAAGCCGGAACCGATCTGGGATGCAAGACGAATGCGCTGTGTCTCACCGCCGGAAAGTGTATCGGCCGAGCGGCTCAGGCTCAGATATCCAAGGCCAACGTCATTGAGAAATCTGAGGCGTCCGCTGATCTCGCGCTTGATCTTGTCGGCGATGGTCTGGCGGGCGCCCTCGAGCGTCAAATTGCCAAAGAACGCCTGCGACTGGCGCAGGGTGAGCGTACTGACTTGATGTATGTTTTTTCCGCCGACGAACACATGGCGCGCCTCGCGGCGTAATCGCGAACCGCCGCACTCCGGGCAACGCCGCGCGGCAATGAACTTGCCGAGCTCTTCGCGCACGACGTTGGAATCGGTTTCTTTGTAGCGCCGCTCGAGATTGGGAATAATCCCCTCAAACGTGTGTTCGCGCTGGTAACGATTGCCACGGTCGCCGACGTAAGCGAACTTGAGTTTGTCGCGGCCCGAACCGAACAGCACCACTTCGCGCACTTTGTCCGGCAGTTGCTCGACCGGCGTGTCGATATCGAAATCATAATGCGCCGCCAGGCTGGTGAGCATCTGGAAATAGAACTGATTGCGCCGGTCCCATCCCTTGATCGCACCTGCTGCGAGTGACAATTCGGGAAATGCAACAACGCGCTCCGGATCGAACACAGTGACATCGCCGAGCCCGTCGCAGCGCGGGCATGCTCCCATCGGATTGTTGAAAGAGAACAGCCGTGGTTCGAGTTCCGGCAATGAATAACTGCATACCGGGCAGGCAAAGCGTGCTGAAAACAGATGCTCCGTGCCGCTGTCCATTTCGACTGCCTGCACCTTGTTCTCGGAATGGCGCAGCGCCATTTCGAATTACTCGGCAAGGCGTTGCTTCATATCAGCGCGGATCTTGACGCGGTCGACGACGATTTCGATAGTATGTTTTTGCCGTGCACCCAGGCTTGGCGCGTGCTCCAGCTCATAGACTTTGCCGTCGACCCGCACACGAACGAAACCCTGCGCCTGAAGTTCATCGAACAAATCGGCGTTTTCGCCCATGCGGCCGACAACCACCGGCGCAAGTATCATCAATGGCGTTTCCGGCGGCAGTTCCATTACATGATCGACCATTTGCGAGATGGTCTGCGCGGTTAACGTTTGTTTGTGATCAGGGCATTGCGGTTCACCAACGCGTGCATACAGCAGACGCAGATAGTCATGAATTTCCGTTACCGTACCAACTGTCGAACGCGGGTTGTGGCCACCTGCTTTTTGTTCAATGGCAATCGCCGGAGACAGGCCCTCGATCAAGTCGACGTCCGGTTTTTCCATGATTTCGAGAAACTGGCGGGCGTACGACGAGAGCGATTCGACGTAACGGCGCTGCCCTTCTGCGTACAGCGTATCGAAGGCAAACGATGATTTCCCCGAGCCGGACAGACCGGTGATGACCACCAGCCTGTTGCGAGGCAGGTCGACATTTACGTTCTTCAGATTGTGGGTGCGAGCACCGCGGATGCGAATCAGGTCCATTGGCGATTTGGCGAGGAAGCTACGGCGCGACCGAACCGGAGGTATGTAAATCAGTGTGCATTCAAGCGTATCAATCAGGTGCCATGTCGAGTAGAAGCGATGGCGAACCTGATACTATACTGGACTTCGAATTTCATTCCCAAGCGGATATCCAGCCGTCCCTCGATGCAGTCCCCTGACCGGATGTCGCCCCAGGAGCTGCGAGCGAGCCTGGGACTGGCGAGCGTGTTTGGCCTTCGCATGCTGGGAATGTTCATTGTTCTTCCGGTTTTTGCTCTCTACGCAGGCACGCTCTCCGGCGGTAGCAGCCAGTTGCTCATCGGAATCGCGCTCGGTGTTTATGGCCTGACACAAGCCTGTTTTCAGTTGCCGTTGGGTCGCCTGTCCGACTTTTGGGGCCGTAAGCGCACCATCTACCTGGGCTTATTCGTATTTGCAGCTGGCAGCCTGGTCGCGGCCATGGCGAACGATATCTACACGGTGGCAATTGGTCGTGCGATTCAGGGGGCCGGTGCGATCTCGTCTGCCGTGATCGCGCTCAATGCCGACCTGACACGCGACGACAATCGCACCAAATCAATGGCAATTATCGGCATGACGATCGGCGCAACTTTCATTGTTTCGATGGTTGCCGGCCCTGCGCTGAACCACTTGATCGGCATGCCAGGCATTTTTCTGATGACCGGTGTACTGGCGTTGATCGCTGTGCCAGTGGTGCGCTATGTCGTTCCCGATCCGCCAGTCGATACCACGCAAAGTCGGGAACCTTTGGCGATAAGGGTGAGGGATGTTCTGCGCGACCGGGAATTGGTCCGTCTCAACTTTGGCATTTTTTCTTTGCACGGGATCCTGATGGCGATGTTTGTCGCCATACCATTCGAGCTGACTGTGCATCTGGCGCAAGCGAATCAGTGGAAGTTGTACCTCGGCGTGATGCTGGCAAGTGTTGCGATCATGGTGCCTGTGATGCTGGTCTCGGAGCGGCGCCGTGCCCAGAAGGCAGCATTTATTGGCGCGGTGGTGGTGATTGCTGCGGCGCAGTCGATATTGGCGGCGAGTTCAGAGGTGTTCGTGCTCAGCGTGGCCGGATTGGTGTTGTTTTTTACTGCCTTTAACCTGCTCGAAGCGTCGTTGCCCTCATTGGTGTCGCGCGCTGCGCCTCCAAGCGCCAGGGGCACCGCGATCGGTGTTTACAGCACACTGCAGTTTGTCGGCAGTTTTGCCGGCGCGACTGCAGGCGGGCTGATCGCACAGTACTTTGGCAACACGATGGTGTTCGCTTTTTGTGCATTTGTGGCATTGGTTTGGCTGATGGTGGCCGCTGGAATGCGCGCGCCGACGCGGGGGACAGCACCGGCCGGCCATCGATAATGGCTCATGCCTTGGTAGTATCGCCTTGGTAATATGAACGGCTGGCTGGCAGGCTACAGGCTGCCGCGTGCGCACACAACAATGATGGGAGAGACAGATGGCTTCGGTGAACAAGGTAATACTGATCGGCAACCTCGGGCGTGATCCCGAAGTACGCTATATGCCCAGCGGTGATGCCATGGTGCAGATAAACCTGGCAACGACGGAAAACTGGCGCGACAAGAGCGGCGAAAAACAGGAAAAAACCGAGTGGCACAGGGTGGTGATGTTCGGCAAGGTTGCCGAGATCGCCGGTGAGTACCTTAAGAAAGGCTCCCCGGCCTATTTCGAGGGCCGGTTGCAGACCCGCAAGTGGACCGACAAGGAAGGCCAGGACCGCTACACCACCGAGATCGTCGCCGATCGCATGCAAATGCTGGGTTCACGTTCGGGAGGATCGGCGCGCGCCATGCCGGAGGATGACACGCCGGCCAGCACCAAGTCAGCCGGTTCGGCCCAGCAGGCCGGCGGCATCGACGATCTCGAGGACGATATCCCGTTCTAGTGGCCGCGTTGTTTTGCTGGAGATGCCAGCGCATCCGCTTTTTTCTGCCGTCTCTCGTCGCGCTTTCCCTGTGGCAGCACGCCATTGCTCTGGCAGTGCAGACCGATGAGGAAGCTCGGCAAAGTTTGTCTTATCAGCAGGCCTGCGAGCCGTGCGATGGACTAACCGGCGATTGGGGCGGACACCGAGCGAAACGACTGCAAAACGGCGTCGAAATCAGGTTTGCAAACACCGGTGATCTGCTTGCCGTTCGCCAGGGCAACAGCGACGAGGTTACGTACACCAACCTGTTCGAGGCCGGCTTCGCGTTCGACATGGAAAAGCTGGCCAATCTTTCGGGCGGTTCGGCCTATGTTTGGGCAGTGGCGACACACGGCGACGACCCGGCGGATTTGATTGGGTCCATTCATGCACCCAGTAACATCGCTGCTCCCGATGCAATACGTCTGCTTGACGCCTGGTATGAGCAATCCGCCTACAGCGACCGGCTCGGCGTTTTGGTTGGCTTTTACTCTGTCGACAGCGAGTTCGATTACAAAGAAACACTCGGGATCTTTGCCGGTGGCGGTCACGGTACCGGCTTGGATCTATCCGAGACCGGACGCAACGGTCCGTCAATATTCCCGGTGACGTCGTTCGGTGCGCGTGTCAGGTATGCGTTCTCGGACACGGTGAAGGCGCGCCTCGCTATTCTGGACGGCGTTCCGGGTGATCCCAACGATCCTACTGTCACCGCGAAATTCAAGTTCAGCAGTGATGAGGGCGTATTCACTATTGGCGAGCTCGACTACGAATTGCGCGCCGATGATAAATTCAGGCGCGTCGGTTTGGGAGCGTGGCACTACACGACCAAATTCGATGACCTGTTGGATACCAAACCGGACGGATCGCCAGTGACCCGCAATGGCTCGGCAGGCATTTACGGATTTGCCGAATGGCTGGCGTTCAGGGAGCCAGGTACGACGGATCAGGGCTTGGCTTTCGCGGGTCGTGCTGGTGTGGCAGACGAAGACGTCAATCAGGTTGGCGCTTATTACGGCGCCGGGTTGGTCTATCGGGGATTATTCCCGGGACGTGACGCTGATTCGCTTGGCTTCGGGTTTTCGACCGTCGTCAATGGAGGCAAATTCAGGCAGGCGCAGGCACTGGCCGGGGAACCGGTCAGCAAGCATGAAACGGAGTGGACGCTGGTCTATTCCGCAAAGCTGACGCGCTGGCTGCGGCTGCAGCCGATTTTTCAGTATTACGTCAATCCGGGAACCGATCCTTCTGCGCCGAATGCGCGCGTTGGCGGTGTTCGCATCGAGATGCTTTTATAGTCGTTCTGTGCGGGTCCTTGACTTGGCGTGATTCCAGAGCACCTGCTTGCTGTGTACAGACCGACGGGACAGATAAACACCCTCATTAAGTGAGGGTTATTGGCTGGAACGCCAACCCGATTTCCGGGAGAATACTTGTTTTATGAAACCACCCGTCTGCGCCGCAGCGGGACATAAAAACAGCAAGCGAAAGGTGGTTCGACAGGATGGCATTGCGTAACGTTACGCTGAACGACAAGTACACGGTTACCGATGGCCGTATTTTCATTACCGGCACACAGGCGCTGGTGCGGTTGCCGATCATGCAGCACATGCGCGATCAGGTGGCGGGGCTGAATACGGCTTGCTATATCTCTGGTTATCGTGGCAGTCCATTGGGCGCCTACGATCAACAATTGTGGGCAGCTGGAAATCACCTGAACGACCACAACATCGTCTTCCAGTCCGGCGTTAATGAGGATATCGCTGCCACCGCCCTGTGGGGTACGCAGCAAATCGGTTTGCACGGCAAGCCGAAGTACGACGGCGTATACGGCATCTGGTACGGCAAAGGCCCGGGTGTAGACCGCACCGGTGACGTTTTCCGCCACGCCAATCTGGCGGGAACCAATCCGAATGGCGGCGTGCTGGTGTTGATGGGCGACGATCACACCTGCGAGTCTTCCACCACAGCGCACCAGAGCGAATACGCGCTGGTCGACGCGATGATTCCGATACTCAATCCTGCCGGCGTGCAGGAGCTGCTCGATTACGGCCTGATCGGCTGGGCACTATCGCGCTTTTCCAGTTGCTGGGTCGGATTGAAAAGCATGAAAGATACGATCGATGCCAGCGCAACGGTCGATGTCAGCCCGGAGCGGGTGCGTATCATCACGCCGACCGACTTCGCCATGCCTGAAGGTGGTTTGAGCTGGCGCTTCCCCGACAAGCCCCTGCAACAGGAAGTGCGGTTGCACAAGTTCAAGATCCCGGCCGTGCTGGCGTTCGCCCGCGCCAACAAGCTGAACAAGACGGTCATGGGCAGTCGCGATGCGCGGCTGGGCATTGTCACCTGCGGCAAATCCTATCTTGACGTGCGCCAGGCCCTGCAATACCTCGGTATCGACGACGCTGAAGCGAAGCGGCTTGGTCTCAGCGTTTACAAAGTGGCGATGACCTGGCCACTTGAGCCGACGGGTATTCGCGAGTTTGCCGAAGGGCTCGACAAGATCATCGTCGTCGAGGAAAAGCGCGGCCTGATGGAAGGGCAGATCAAGGAAATACTTTACAACGTCGAGAATGCACCGGCAGTGATTGGCAAGACCGACGAACTGGGCAAGGAGCTGTTCCAGTCAGTCGCTGCACTCGACCCGAACACCATTGCGATTGCGATCGGCAATCGCATTCTCGAGCGTGAAAAAGACTCCCAGCTCGCTGAACGCGTTGCCAGGCGTGAGGCGCTTGAAAAGCGCGAACCGGAACAGCCAGCCATGGAACGCACGCCGTATTTCTGTTCCGGCTGCCCGCACAGTACCGGCACGCGCCTGCCTGAAGGCTCAGTCGCGTTGTCCGGAATTGGTTGCCATTTCATGGCGCAATGGATGGACCGCGATACCACTGGCTACACGCAGATGGGAGGCGAGGGCGCGAGCTGGATGGGTGAGGCACCTTTTGTCGATACGCCGCACGTTTTTCAGAATATCGGTGACGGAACCTATTACCACTCGGGTTTGCTGGCATTGCGCGCTGCCGTCGCATCCGGTGTCAACATGACCTACAAGATCCTCTACAACGACGCCGTCGCCATGACCGGCGGCCAGCACGTCGACGGTCCGTTGACCGTGCCGCAAATCACGCGGCAGGTGTCGGCCGAAGGCGCGAAGAAAGTCGTTGTCGTCACCGACGAACCGGAAAAATACGGCACTAGCCCGGGGTTCGCCGAAGGTGTCGAGGTTTATCACCGCGACGACTATCAAAAGGTGCAGAAAGACATCCGCGAGATTCCCGGTATCACCGTCATTGTCTACGACCAGACTTGTGGCTCGGAGAAGCGGCGGCGACGCAAGCGCAACGAGTATCCGGATCCGAAAAAACGCGTCGTCATCAACGACCTCGTGTGTGAAGGCTGTGGTGACTGTGGCGTAGTGTCAAACTGTGTATCGGTAACGCCGCTGGAGACCGAGTTCGGCCGCAAGCGCACCATCGATCAGTCGAGTTGCAACAAGGATTACTCGTGCGTAAAAGGTTTTTGCCCGAGTTTTGTCACCGTTCATGGTGGTGACTTGAAGAAAGGCAAGGGAGCGCCGGTCGGCGATAACATTGATACGCTGTTTCCGGCTGTGCCGGAACCGGAGCTGCCGGCGCTCGACGAGGCCTATGGTGTTCTGGTCAACGGAATCGGTGGCACCGGTGTTGTCACCATTGGCGCTATCGTCGGTATGGCGGCGCATCTCGAAGGCAAGGCTTTCACTGCACTTGACATGGCAGGGTTGGCGCAAAAGGGCGGCGCCGTGTGGAGCCATTTGCAAATCGGCCGTGAGCAGTCTGATATTGGCGCAGCGCGAATCGGTTTGGGCGGTGCCAAAGCAATGGTTGGTTGCGATCTCGTCACGTCCGCGAGCGAAACATCCATGGAGATGGTAAGCAAGGGCCAAACACGCGCGTTGGTCAATCTGCACCAGCAAATGACTGGCGATTTCACTCGCGACGTCAATGCGCAATTCCCGGCCGCCGCGCTGCAGGAAACGATATCCCGTGGTGTCGGCGACGGAAACGCGCAGTTCGTTGAAGCAACGCGGATCGCCACGGCGTTGATGGGCAACTCGATTGCGACCAACATGTTCATGCTCGGGATGGCATTCCAGAAGGGTCTGATTCCGATTGGCAGCGAGGCGATCAACAAGGCAATCGAACTCAACGGCGTCGCAGTGAAGATGAACCAGGTGGCGTTCCTGTGGGGCCGTCGCGCTGCGGTTGATCTTGCGGCGGTGGAGCGGCTGATCGTCACGCCGAAGGCCGCAGCGGCTGCAGGGAGCATACGCTTGTCGAAATCGCTCGATGAATTGATAGATCGGCGCTTTGAGTTCCTGACCGCATATCAGGATGCTGCGTACGCACAGCGTTACCGCTCTTTGGTTGAGCGAGTGCGCGACGCCGAAGTAAAGATCAAGGGCCACAGCGGTCTGGCCGAGGCGGTGGCGCGTTATTACTTCAAGTTGCTCGCCTACAAGGACGAGTACGAAGTCGCACGTCTGTACACCGATGGCACATTCAAGGAGAAAGTGGCGTCAATGTTCGAAGGCGACTACAAGGTGCATTTTCATCTGGCGCCGCCTCTGATTGCCAAGCGGCACCCCGAGACTGGTGATCTGTTGAAATCGGAGTATCGTGGCTGGGTATACCCGCTGTTCAAGCTGTTGGCGAAAATGAAGTCGTTGCGCGGCGGCGTACTTGACGTGTTTGGTTATTCGCAGGAGCGGCGCACCGAGCGCGCGCTCATATCCGAGTACGAAAATACAATCGAAGAGCTTCTCACTGCATTGTCGCCGGAGAATCACGCATTGGCAGTGCGAATCGCCAGTGTCCCGGACGAAATCCGCGGCTATGGACATGTCAAGGAGCGCAACGTCGAGGCAGCCCGGTCGAAGCGGGCTGAGTTGCTCGAGTTGTTCAGGTCGCCGCAAGTCGATCGCGCGGCAGCATAGCAGCGGGTTAATGATGTTCGATAGCGGTCACTGCCGGCCGCCATCGGCCATCTGATCGCGCTGTTTGCGATCATGCGTCGGCGACGTTTGCTCAGCGGCTGGTCTGACGATCGCCGGTTCTTTCTTCACCCTTTGAGTCTGCTGACATGAAACTCAGACAGTTCCAGGTTGATGCATTTGCCAGCCGCCGCTTCGAGGGCAACCCGGCCGCGGTGTGCCCGCTGAAAGAGTGGTTGTCCGACGATCTGATGCAGTCGATCGCTGCGGAAAA
>JBFKXV010000013.1:0-16924 GCA_041637935.1 Burkholderiales bacterium
CATCAGACACCGGCCCGATTCAATTCAGCAAATCCTGGTCGATAGAAATCGTCATGATCCGCGTCTGAAACGTCTGCGGCTCGCCGCCAGCGAGAGGGGTTTGGTGGTGCGCGTCGCGCCGGGCAAAGAGCTCGACGAGGTGGCGGGCAGCCGTCGCCACCAGGGCATCGTGGCATTGGTCGATGCCCGTTCAGAGACACGCAGTGTTGGTGAAGTGATTGAATCTTTGAATGAACCGGCGTTGATACTGGTTCTCGACGGGGTCCAGGATCCGCACAACCTGGGCGCTTGTCTGCGCGTGGCGGATGCACTCGGCGCGCATGCCGTGGTGGCGCCGAAAGACCGTGCGGTCGGGATCACAGCGACTGTTGAAAAGGTCGCTTCGGGGGCGGCGCAAACGGTTCCCTATATCGTCGTAACCAATCTGGCCCGTGAACTGAGGGCAATGAATGATCGCGGCATCTGGACCGTCGGAGCGTCACAGGAGGCGTCGCTGCCACTGGCAGAATGCGATCTGAAACGGCCGGTTGCTGTGGTGCTCGGTGCTGAAGGCGAGGGGTTACGACAGCTGACCCGGAAGACCTGTGACGAACTGATGGCGATTCCGATGAATGGTAGCGTCGAGAGCCTCAATGTCTCGGTGGCGGCCGGCATTTGCCTTTACGAAGCAAGCCGCCAGCGCAACGCTGCGAACATTGCAGCCTCACCGTAAGCCTTTGACGATCTGGAAAAATGCTTGAGCAGGCGGGGTCGGCCATGCTAGACTTCGCGCCCAATTCCGGGGCTCAACGAGCGACGGAATAATTCGCACGCCCGCACACAGATGGGTGCCCGGTAAAGCCGGGTTCCAGCGGGCGGAGGCTAACCCAGACTGGAGAATATATGTCCGTTACGATGCGGGAAATGCTCGAAGCGGGGGTGCACTTCGGGCATCAGACCCGATTCTGGAATCCCCGGATGGCCCCTTTCATCTTTGGCCATCGCAACAAAATCCATATTATCAATCTTGAAAAGACGCTCGAGATGTACCAGGAGGCGGCCAAGTTCGCGCGCCAGCTGGCTGGCAACAAGGGCGCCATCCTGTTTGTCGGGACAAAACGTCAAGCGCGTGAAATCGTGCGCGAGGAAGCAGTTCGCTCCGGCTCGCCTTACGTCGATTACCGCTGGCTCGGCGGCATGTTGACCAACTTCAAGACCGTCAAGCAGTCGATCAAGCGCTTGCGCGACATGGAGCAGATGGTCGAAGACGGCACAATGGAAAAATTGTCGAAGAAGGAAAGTCTCACCAATCAGCGCGAAATGGCCAAACTTGACCGCAGTCTCGGTGGCATCAAGCATATGAACGGTCTGCCCGATGCGTTGTTCGTGATTGATGTCGGATTCCAGAAAATCGCGGTCGAGGAAGCCAACAAGCTTGGCATTCCGGTCATCGGAGTGGTTGACACCAACCATTCGCCAGAGGGTGTCGATTACGTCATCCCCGGAAACGACGATGCCAGCAGGGCCGTGCGTTTGTACGCACGGGGGATTGCGGATGCCATCATGGAAGGGCGCTCACAGGTTGTCGAGGAGATCGTCAACGATGAGTTTGTCGAAGTGGACAGTTCCGAAGAGCAGACAACGGCCTGATGAAGCGAGCCAGGAAGTAAAGGGGCCTCGGCCCCTTTATTTTTGAGTTGATACAGAACAGTAATCGATCGCTGCCCGTTGGGTCAGCGTAAAGGAACTTCAAGGAGTTGGTAGTCATGGCGGAAATTACCGCGAGCATGGTCAAGGAGTTGCGGCAACGCACCGGGCTGGGAATGATGGATGTCAAGAAAGCGCTGGTCGAGACTGACGGCGACATGAAAAAAGCCGAGGATTTGCTGCGCATCAAGAGCGGCGCCAAGGCCAACAAGGTGGCCGGCCGCGTTGCCGCGGAGGGCGCTATCGGCATTTATGTCAGCCCGGATGCCAAGCTCGGCGCGCTGGTCGAAGTCAATTGCGAAACGGACTTCGTCGCCAAGGACAGCAATTTTGCCGATTTCGTGAACGGTATGGCAGAACTGGTCGCCAACACCGGTGAGACGGACGTGGAGAAACTCTCACAATCGAAGCTTGCATCCGGAGAAACGGTGGAAGAAAAACGCCAGGCGCTGATCGGCAAACTGGGCGAGAACATCACGGTGCGACGTGCTGCAGTACATCAGGCAGAAGGAAAGCTCGGGCACTATCTGCATGGAGTCCGTATCGGCGTCATCGTTGACGTTGACGGCGGTGACGACGCGCTCGGCAAGGATTTGGCGATGCATATTGCCGCGTCCAAGCCAATCGCGGTGTCGCGCGAGCAAGTACCCGCGGAGACAATCGAACGCGAGCGCGAAATTGCCAAAGCCCGCGCGCTGGAATCCGGCAAGCCGGAGAATATTGTCGAAAAGATTGTCGATGGCAGCGTGCAGAAGTTTCTGTCCGAAATCACGCTGCACGGGCAGCCATTTGTCAAGGATGACAAGACGAAGGTAGAAAAATTGCTCGCTTCGAAGAAGGCAAAAGTCGCTTCCTTCAGCCTGTTCGTAGTCGGTGAGGGCATCGAGAAGAAGAAAGACGACTTTGCTGCAGAAGTGGCGGCGCAGACGGCGCAGGCGCGCTGACCCGGTTGTGGTGATTGACATGCCGTGTGCGACCTGAATGGAACCGGTCTATAAACGGATTCTGCTGAAGTTGTCGGGGGAAGCCCTGATGGGCGACGATCCGTACGGTGTCAATCG
Source organism: Burkholderiales bacterium (assembly GCA_041637935.1). Classification (GTDB taxonomy): domain Bacteria; phylum Pseudomonadota; class Gammaproteobacteria; order Burkholderiales; family Eutrophovitaceae; genus SG8-40. Next base: position 2,748 of record JBFKXV010000013.1, read on the forward strand.
TGAGACCATTGACAGGATCGTTTCCGAAGTAAAGGACGTGCACGATCTGGGTGTCGAGGTGGGCGTGGTCATCGGCGGCGGCAACATTTTTCGCGGCGTCGCGCCGGCGGCGGCTGGTATGGATCGGGCCACCGCTGACTATATGGGAATGCTGGCAACGGTGATGAACGCACTTGCCCTGCAAGATGCAATGCGCCGGTTCAAATTGCGCAGCCGGGTGCTCTCCGCGCTGACCATCCAGCAGGTGGCCGAACCCTATATCCGCGGCAGGGCAATGCGCTATCTCGAGGAAAAACGGATCGTGATATTTGCCGCCGGCACCGGCAATCCATTTTTCACTACCGATACCGCGGCGGCGCTGCGCGGCATGGAGATGAATGTCGATGTGGTATTGAAAGCGACCAAAGTCGATGGTGTGTATTCGGACGATCCGAAGACGCACCCGGATGCCATGCGTTTCCAGAAGATCACTTTCGACGATGCCATCGTCAAGAAGCTGCAGGTCATGGATGCCACGGCGCTCACGCTGTGCCGGGATCAGAAACTTCCCATCTGTGTTTTCAGTATAGTCAAACCGGGAGCGCTCAAGCGGGTTGTCCTCGGCGAGGATGAAGGCACGCTGGTTCATAGTTAGGTGAGGAGGTAGCGATGTCAAACATTGCGGAAATCAAGAAGTCTGCCGACCAGAAAATGGACAAGACAGTACAGACGCTGAAGGCCGATTTGCAGAAAATACGCACCGGACGTGCGCATACCGGCATACTCGATCACCTGCAGGTGGATTACTACGGCAATCCGACGCCACTGAATCAGGTCGCAAATGTCAGCGTGCTTGACGCCCGCACGCTTGGTGTCGCGCCTTGGGAGAAAAACATGGTGTCGGTGGTCGAGAAGGTGATCAGGGACTCGGACCTCGGATTGAACCCGGCGGCGGTCGGCGAAGTCATTCGGGTACCCATGCCGCCATTGACGGAGGAGCGCCGCAAAGATCTGATCAAGGTTGTCAAAAAGGAAGCAGAGAATGCGCGTGTTGCGGTCAGGAACATTCGCCGTGATGCCAATCACGAACTCAAGGAGCTGCTCAAGGCCAAGGAAGTCTCGGAGGACGATGAGCGCAGAGCGCAGGACGACGTGCAAAAAATGACGGACCGGCATGTCACGCAAATCGACGAGGCACTGGCGGCGAAAGAAGCGGACTTGATGGCCGTCTGACTAACGTGTTCTCGTCAACCACCACTGCTGTTCCAGAGGTTCGCGACGTACCGCGCCACGTCGCAATTATCATGGACGGTAACGGCAGGTGGGCGAGGAACCGCTTTCTGCCGAGAGTGGCTGGTCATCGCCGCGGACTTGAAGCAGTGCGCACAATTGTGCGCAGCAGTGCCGAAGCTGGCGTGGAGTATTTGACCCTTTTTGCGTTTTCAAGCGAGAACTGGCGGCGGCCAAAAGAGGAAGTGTCCTTCCTCATGGAATTGTTCGTTATCGCCTTGCAGCAGGAAGTCGCCAGGCTTCACGAAAACAATATACGGCTCAAGGTGATTGGCGATCGCTCGGGCCTGGAGCCGAGGTTGGTTGATTTGATTACGCGGGGCGAGAGAAAAACCGGGAACAACACTGGTTTGACCTTGACCATTGCGGCCAATTACGGTGGGCGCTGGGATATTTTGCAGGCAGTCAACACCATGATCGCGCAGCACCCCGACAAACTCGGCAGCTATTGCGAAGAGGATCTGGCACCGTATTTTGCCCTCAGCTATGCACCCGAACCCGATCTGTTCATACGCACTGGCGGCGAGCAGAGGATCAGTAATTTCATGCTCTGGCAACTCGCCTATACAGAGTTCTTTTTCACCGACGAGTTGTGGCCCGATTTTGATGCAAATTCGCTGACCCGCGCATTTGCATCGTACCGATCTCGAGAACGCCGCTTTGGCCGTACCAGCGAGCAGCTAACAGACGCGCAACGGCAGCAGGTCGAGTCCGAAACGCCGGCCCGTTGACCCGTGTGTTGCGGCGATGAGTGATGCTTAAGCAGAGACTGCTTACCGTAGCGGTGGTGTTGCCACTGTTTGTGGGGTTGATGTTCCTGGCGCCCAACGCAGTGTGGGCAGGGCTGTTGGTGGTGGCGGTCGCGGCGGGCGGATTCGAATGGGCGAAGCTGGCCGGCTTGTCTGCTGTCAGTCGTTCAGTGTTTGTTGCGGTGGTCGCGGCGTCATGCGCAATACTGCTGCTGCTTGTATTGCTTCTCCCGGCGGCGCAATTCGACCACTGGTTGCTGTATCCGCTGTGCCTTTTGGCGACGTTGTTCTGGATTTTGTTGGCGCCGGCAGTGCTGCACTTTCACTGGCGTTTAAAACACCCGTTGACAAGGTCGATGATTGGTTGGTTGGTGCTGGTGCCAACCTGGCTCGCGGCGGTGATAATGCAGCAAAGGCCGGTGTTGTTGCTGCTGTTTTTCGGTGCGGTGTGGATCGCGGACACAGCGGCGTATTTCACCGGCAGGCGATTTGGCAAACGCAAGCTCGCGCCCCGCATCAGCCCGGGCAAGACGATTGAAGGACTGGTCGGAGCCTATGTCGCAGTGCTGATCTATTTGACCATCGTGTTGCGCTTGTATCTGCCCGAAGCGCAATTGGCGACTTACGTGTCACTTTGGGCCTTCGGCTTCATAGTGACCTCGCTCAGTGTCGAGGGTGATCTTTTCGAGTCCTGGTTCAAACGCCAGGCAGGCGCCAAGGACAGTGGCGATTTGCTGCCGGGCCACGGTGGCATTCTCGATCGCATCGACAGCTTGACGGCGACGATGCCGTTTGCGGTTCTTTTCTTCAAGGGGGTGGTCGCATGATGACGCCCCGGCGGGCATCGTCGGTTGCTGTGCTCGGGTCGACCGGCAGTATCGGCGTGAATACGCTGTCCGTGATGTCGCGCCACCCGGAGCGGTTTCAGGCGTTCGCATTGGCCGCCAACCGTGACGTCGATACGATGTTTTCGCAGTGTCTCGCCTTCAAACCCCGCTACGCAGTGCTGGCCGATGAGGCTGCGGCCGACAAACTTGCCGCGCGCCTGCGCGCTGCCGACACCGACTGCGTCGTCATGGGCGGAGCGGCAGCGCTGGAGTTTGTCGCTGCGCACGAACAGGTCGATGCTGTGATGGCGGCGATCGTCGGTGCGGCAGGGTTGGCCTCGACGCTGTGCGCGGCCAAGGCAGGCAAGAAGATTATGCTGGCGAACAAGGAATCGATGGTCATGGCGGGCCCGCTGTTGATCGATACCGCGCAAACGAGTGGCGCGATCCTGTTGCCAATCGATAGCGAGCACAATGCGATTTTTCAGGCGCTGCCGGCTGGTTACTCACGCGATATGCAAGCGTCAGGCATTCGCAAGTTGATTCTCACGGCTTCGGGAGGACCGTTTCTGCACGCCTCTGCCGGGATGTTATCCGAGGTAACGCCGGATCAGGCTTGTGCCCACCCGAACTGGTCGATGGGCCGCAAGATCTCGGTTGACTCGGCGACACTGATGAACAAGGGGCTGGAGGTGATTGAGGCGCATTACCTGTTCGGCGCAAGCGCCGAACAGATCGAGGTGGTGATACATCCGCAGAGTATTGTGCATTCGATGGTGGAGTACGTTGACGGATCGGTCATCGCACAGTTGGGCAACCCGGACATGCGCACCCCGATCGCACACGCGCTGGCATTTCCGGATCGCGTCGAGGCCGGTGTCACCAGTCTCGACCTGCTGTCGGCTTCAAACCTTGAGTTTGAATCGCCGGACTTGCAACGCTTTGCCTGCTTGCGCCTGGCCTATCAGGCACTGCGGGCGGGTAACAGTGCCCCGGTTTACCTCAATGCCGCCAATGAAGTGGCGGTAGACCGCTTTCTCAAACACGAGATCGCTTTCACCGCGATTGCTGAAATTGTCGAGACCGTGCTGCAGGAATTGCCTTCACTACCGGTACATTCAATCGATCAGATTGTGGCGGCAGATCGCTCGGCGCGCGCGCGTGCCGAGGTGGCGAGCAGCGAGTTGAGCCGCAGCAGTCATTCGACACTTCAAGGATCCAGTCACTGATGGAATTCATTCTGACTTTGGGCGCTTTTGTGCTGGCGCTTGGCATTCTGATCGTGTTCCACGAGTATGGACACTATCTTATTGCCCGCTTGGCCGGCGTCAAAGTGCTGCGGTTTTCGGTTGGATTCGGAACGCCGTTGCTAAAGAAACGCTTTGGGCGCGATCAAACAGAATGGGTTGTCGCCGCCTTTCCGTTTGGCGGTTACGTCAAGATGCTCGACGAGCGCGAAGGCGAAGTTGATCCTGGCGAACGACACCGGGCATTCAACCGGCAGTCAGTATGGCGCCGCATTGCCATCGTTGCTGCCGGACCAATCGCCAATTTTCTGCTCGCAATTCTGCTCTACTGGATTTTGTTTGCGACCGGCGTGCCTGGTTTGAGGCCGGTGCTGGGTGATGCCCTGCCAAATACGCCGGCAGCAGCCGCACAGCTCAAGTCGGGAGATATCGTCAGGGCGGTTGACCAGGTGCCGGTCAACACGTGGCAGGAGTTGCGTTGGGAGCTGCTCGAACACGCCGTGGCGAAGAACGTGGTTGAACTGGAACTCGAGAACGAGAAGGGGAACATCCGCTTCGAGAAACTGGACCTCTCCGGCATTGGACCCGAGGAACTCGACGCCAGCTTGATGCAAAAAATCGGAGTGTTGCGTTTCGACGTGCCAATTGCACCGGTCATTGGCGAGGTCCTCGCGGGGGATCCGGCGAGCCGCGCCGGGATGCTGCCGGGAGATTTCATTGAAACGGTTGACGGATCGCCGGTGCAAGACTGGGCCGAGGTCGTGGCGGCAGTGCGCGCGGCGCCGGCAAGGCCGGTCGAGTTCGGGATCTTGCGCGACGGGGAACAGCTGATGGTGACCGTGGTGACCGAAGCGGTTGACGGCGGCGAGTCGACAATCGGACGAATTGGCGCCGCGCCACGAGTTGATGAGCAACGACTCGAGCAACTCATTGTCCAGGTTCGTTATCCGGTTGGTGCCAGTTTGTACCGTGCGACGTTGAAAATGGGCGAAGTGTCGATATTCACACTTCGCATGCTGGGACGCATGATCGTCGGAGACGTTTCACTGAAAAATCTGTCGGGCCCGATTACCATTGCCGATTACGCAGGACAGTCGGCAAAAGTGGGATGGATTGCCTATCTCAATTTTCTTGCCCTCATCAGCATCAGTCTCGGCGTGCTCAATTTGCTGCCGGTGCCGGTGCTCGATGGCGGGCACCTGATGTACTACCTGGTCGAGATCGTAAAGGGGAGTCCGGTCTCGGATCGCGCACTGGAGCTTGGCCAGAGGGTCGGCCTGGTGTTGCTTTTTGCCCTGATGGCGTTCGCAATCTATAACGATATTACCCGGCTCGCCGCAAGCTAACTGAGAACAATGAAGCGTTTCCTCGCCCTCGCTTTGTGGGTGTTCATACATGCGAGTGCTGTCCATGCATTCGATCCGTTCGAGGTACGTGATATCCGGGTGGAGGGTATCCAACGAACCGATGCCGGAACGGTGTTCAGCTACCTGCCCGTCAAAGTGGGCGATGTGGTTGACGAGGAGCGGGCGAGCGCGGCGGTCAGGGCGTTGTTCGCGACCGGGTTCTTCAACGACGTACGGCTCGAACAACGCGATAACGTGCTGGTAGTGATCGTGCAGGAACGGCCTGCCATTGCGTCGATCAGCGTCAGTGGCTCAAAAGAATTCAAGGCGGAGCAGCTCGAGGAGGGTCTGCGCCAGGTTGGCTTGCGCGAGTCGCGGATCTTCGACCGGGCACTGCTCGATCGCGCGGAACAGGAACTGAAGAACCAGTACATCAGCCGCGGCAAGTACGGCGTTCAGATTGTCACTACGGTTACGCCGCTTGAGCGAAACCGCGTTGGCATCAGTTTTTCGATTGTCGAAGGTCGCGTTGCCAAGATCAAGAAAATCAATCTCGTCGGCAACAAGGTTTTCGACGAAAAGACGCTTCTCGACGAAATGTCGCTGACTACTTCGGGATTTATGACCTGGTATACCGACAGCGACCAGTACTCCAGGCCGAAACTGCAGGGAGATCTGGAATCATTGCGCTCCTACTATCTGAATCGGGGTTATATCGAGTTCACCATCGACTCGACACAGGTGTCGATCTCGCCAGAAAAGGAGCAGATTTTTATTACTGTCAACATGACCGAAGGGCGGCAGTACACGGTCAAGAGTATTTCGCTGGCGGGAGATCTGGTTGTGCCGCGGGAGGAATTGGAGGCGTTGATCAAGGTCGAACCGGGGCAGATCTTCTCGCGAGAGGATCTCACACAGACGACCAAACTCATCTCCGATCGGCTTGGTGATGATGGCTATGCATTCGCATCGGTCAATGCAGTACCCGAACTCGACCGTGACAACGAAGAAGTTACTTTTACGTTATACATTGACCCGGGCCGACGGGTGTATGTGCGGCGGATCAGGATATCGGGTAACGACACGACACGTGACGAGGTCATTCGCCGTGAGTTGCGCCAATTCGAAAGTGCGTGGTATTCGGCCAAGGACATCAACCGGTCGCGGCAGCGAGTCGACAGGTTGGGGTTCTTCTCGGAGGTTATCGTGGACACGCCATCCGTGCCCGGCACCGCCGACCAGGTCGATCTGGAGATCAAAGTCACCGAACGCCAGACCGGCAATCTCAACCTTGGTCTGGGTTACTCGACAACTGAGAAAGTGGTGGTGACGGCATCACTGTCGCAGAACAACTTGTTCGGCACAGGCAATGCCTTGTCGTTGGCGATCAACTCGGGACAAATCAATCAGGTTTACTCTCTTTCATACACCAACCCGTACTTTACTGACGACGGTGTCAGCAGGGGTTTTGATCTGTTCCGGCGTGACACCGACTCGACCAGCACCAGTGTTGGTGCGTTTAATTCCTCGACCATCGGTGCGGGCATACGCTTTGGCGTTCCGGTGACGGAATTCGACACGATCAACTACGGTTTTTCCTATGAGCTGACGGAACTGGAGTTGTTCGACGACAGTCCGCCTCGCTACATCGAATTCGTCTCCGAATTCGGTGACGTCACCGATGCCTATCCACTGACGCTGGGTTGGGCGCGGGACAAGCGCGACAGCGTGATTTACACGACCTCGGGAACGACGCAACGTGTAAATGGTGAAGTCAGCGTGCCGCTCGGGGATTTGACCTACTACAGGTTGAACTATCGGGTTCAGTGGTATTATCCGCTGTCGAAGAACCTGACAACACTGGTAGAAGGAAGGTTCGGCTACGGAGACGGATACGACAATCAGGGCCTGCCTTTTTACAAGAACTATTTTGCCGGCGGCGTGAACACCGTCCGAGGGTACTCACCGGGTAGCCTTGGGCCACAAGACGTCAACGGGGCGTCGCTCGGTGGATCGCGCCAGGTGATCGGCAGTTTCGAGCTGCTGTTTCCGGTGCCGGGACTAACCAAGGACCGGTCAACTCGCTTGGCGGCCTTTGTCGATGCGGGCATGGTGGGCGAGGACTATGACTTTATATTCTCGGAAATGCGCTATTCGGCCGGCTTGGCGTTCAGCTGGTTTTCGCCGCTTGGACCGCTTCGCTTCAGTTGGGCGCAACCGCTCAACGACGAAGCGGGAGATGACGTGGAACAACTCCAGTTTACGATCGGCAGCCAGTTCTGAGGTGCGGTCAGTCTGGCAGACAAGGATGAAGGTTTAAGGAGACATCTAAAGTGAGGAATCTCTTACTGTCGTTTATCGGTTTCCTTGTGCTCTTTCACGGCGCGCAAGTAGCCGCACAAGAATTGAAAATCGGTTTCGTCAGCACTGAACGAGTGTTTCGTGAAGCCGTGCCGGCCGTCGAAGCCATGAAACGCCTGGAGAAGGAATTCAAGCCGCGAGAAGATGAGATAAAGAAGATAACCGAGCAGGCCCGCGTCATTCAGCTTCAGCTGGAAAAGGAAGGCATGACCATGAGTGCTTCGGAGCGGCGTACCAGCGAGTCGGAATTGGGCCGGCTGAGTCGTGAGCGCCAGCGGCTCGAGCGCGAATTTCGCGAGGAGTTGAATCTTCGCAAGAATGAAGAACTGGCGGCGGTCCTGCAGCGGGCGAACAAGGTCATCCAGGAAATTGCCGAGAAGGAAAAGTTCGACCTGATCTTGCAGGAAGCGGTCTACCGCAGCCCGCGTGTGGACATCACGGACAAGGTAATCAAGGCGCTTTCCGGCAAGTAATCGGGCTTGCGCGGCGCTGGCTTGATAATGCCGGGACATTGTTGCATGCGTGTGTGATGACTGAGCCCCTCAGCAAGGACTATTCCCTTTCGGAACTGACAGCACTGTTCGGTGGAGAAGTAATCGGGGACGCTTCGGTGCGGATCTCCCGGATGGCTTCCCTGGAGTCTGCGCAGCAAGGGGACTTGACGTTTATCACCAGCACGCGCTACCGCGCTGAGCTGCAACAAACGCGTGCCAGCGCCATCATCCTCGGACCGCAGCTGGTTGATGCCACTACGGTCACGCGCATTGTCTGTAACAACCCCTACGCTTACTACGCCAAGGTTTGCGCATTACTGAATCCGTTTCATCGTCATCCTGCCGGCATTCACAAGCGCGCCCATGTGTCGCCGAAGGCGCGCGTCGCTGACGGCGTGAGTGTCGGCCCAGGCGCCGTGGTGGACGACGGTGCCGATATTGACGAAGGTGTGCAGATCGGTGCTGGTTGCTATGTTGGCCGCGATGTGCGCATTGGAGCCGGCACGCTGCTGCATGCCAATGCCACCGTCTATGACGCATGCGTGATCGGGGAGCGCGGCATTATTCATTCGGGTGCCGTGATCGGTGCCGACGGGTTTGGCATGGCGATGGATGAAGGAAACTGGGTGAAGATCCCCCAGATCGGGCGTGTTGTGATCGGCGCGGATGTCGAGGTTGGCGCGAACACGACGATTGATCGCGGCGCCCTTGGCGATACCGTGATAGAAGACGACGTCAAATTGGACAACCAGATTCAGATCGGGCACAACTGCCACATCGGGGCGCACACCGCGATTGCCGGTTGCGTTGGTATTGCCGGCAGCGCCACGATTGGGCGCTACTGCCGTATCGGTGGCGGTGCGATGATACATGGCCACATCGAGATTGCCGACAACGTCGAGGTGTCGGCCGGCACACTGGTCCCGAAATCGATTCGCAGGACCGGCAAGTACACTGCGATCTTCCCGATGAGCGAGCATCAGGAATGGTCGCGAAACGTGCCGCTGATTCGTCACCTGAGGGATCTGCGCGATCGAATTCGGGCGCTGGAGATGCAGCGCACGGCACAACGCGACACCAACAAACAAGACGCGACGGAGAAGGATAAATGACAGCCGACGAAATTGATGTCCGGGAAATTATGCGCCTGCTGCCTCACAGGTATCCGTTTCTGCTGATCGATCGGGTACTTTCCTGCGAGTCCGGAAAGGAAATCGTTGCACTGAAGAACGTGACTGTGAATGAACCGTACTTTGGCGGCCATTTTCCAAACTTCCCGGTGATGCCGGGGGTGCTGATCATCGAGGCAATGGCGCAAGCGTCCGCCTTGTTGGCGTTCAAGACGTTCGACCTGGCCCGAGCCGACAGCAACGTGTTTTATTTCGTCGGAATCGACGATGCACGATTCAAGAAGCCGGTCACGCCCGGCGATCAGCTGATTGTAAAGGCGCAAATTTTGCGTAGCATCAAGGGAATCTGGAAATTTACCGGCCAGGCGTATGTCGACGACAAGCTGGTCTCGCAAGCATCTCTGATGTGCACTATGAGAAACGTATGATTCACCAGACTGCAATCGTGCATCCGGCAGCCAGGCTGGCTGAGGATGTGCAGGTTGGGGCATACACGGTAATCGGAGAGCATGTCGAAATTGGTGCAGGCACCAGCATTGGAGCGCATGCTGTTATTGGCGGCCACACTCGCATCGGCTGCAGAAATCGCATTTTTCATCACGTTTCCCTCGGTGAGATCCCGCAAGACAAGAAATATGCGGGTGAACCTACACGGCTCGAGATTGGTGATGACAACGTCATCAGAGAGTGTTGTACTTTCAATATTGGTACCGCTCAGGATCTTGGCTATACCCGCCTCGGTGATCGAAACTGGGTGATGGCGTATGTACACCTGGCTCATGACTGCGTGGTCGGCAACGATACGGTGCTGGCGAATTGCGTGCAGCTTGCCGGGCACGTGGAGATTGGTGATTTCGCCATTCTCGGCGGTTTTACCGGCGTGCATCAGTTCTGCCGTGTCGGTGCGCACGCTATTACCGGAGTCTCTTCGGTGGTGCTGGCCGATGTGCCGCCATTCGTGACTGCCATGGGCAACACGGCACAGCCATACGGTGTGAATAGCGAAGGACTCAAGCGTCGCGGCTTTTCGAACGCTGTAATCAAGGAGATTCGTCGCGCCTACAAAACGCTTTACCGCTCGGGCTTGAAGCTGGAAGAGGCGCGCGATGCAATCGCGAAGCAAGTGCTGGAATGCCCCGAGCTGGGTCTGATGTCTGAGTTCCTTGCCACGATATCCAAACGAAGCATTATTCGCTGAGCCAATTTATGATCGAACCGGCATGATCGCACCGGATATGAACGAACCGGTATGAACGGACCGGGATGAGCGAAATGGCCAATCGCAGGCTGCGCGTCGCGATGCTCGCGGGCGAGGCATCCGGGGATCTGCTTGGCAGCCATCTGCTGGCCGCACTAAAGGCGCGTTTTCCGCACCTGAGCGCATTCGGTGTTGGCGGACCGAAGATGCAGCAACAGGGTTTGGACGTGTGGTACCCGATGGAACAGCTCGCTGTGCGTGGCTATGTCGAGGTGTTGCGTAGTCTGCCAAAGTTGCTCCGCTTGCGTGGCGAACTGAAGCGTCGTCTTGTGCGTGAACGCCCCGACATGTTCATTGGCATCGATTCGCCCGACTTCAATCTCGAGCTCGAACGCAAGCTCAAGTCTTCGGGAATCGTCACTGTTCATTACGTCAGCCCGTCGATCTGGGCGTGGCGTGGCGAGCGCATTCACAAGATCAAGCGAGCCGCTGACAAAGTCCTGGCATTGTTTCCCTTCGAAGTGCCGATCTACCAGCGGGCCGGCGTACCCGTGGCCTATGTCGGACATCCTTTGGCAGACGAGTTGCCGGAGTTTCCTGACCATGACGGGATGCGTGAGCGACTCAAAATTCCAGCCGGCGTCAATGTGGTTGCGCTGCTTCCCGGTAGCCGCCAGAGCGAGGTGCGCCAGATGTCGGAACTGATGATCGCGACTGCGTTGCGCATCCGCGAACAAATCGCGGATGTGCATTTCCTGGTACCACTGGTCAGCCGCGAGACGCGGCTGATTTTTGAGGATGCACTGTACCGGCAAGGTGCCGAGGACTTGTCGCTGACAATCCTGTTCGGGCACGCGCATGAGGCGATGACAGCGGCACACACGACGCTGGTTGCATCCGGCACCGCCACGCTGGAGGCCGCCTTGTTGAAATGCGCTATGGTCGTCACCTATACGATGCCGGCGCTGTCAGCGTGGATCATGCGGCGCAAGGCCTATTTGCCCTATGTCGGTCTGCCCAACATCATCGCCGGTGAATTTGTCGTTCCGGAGTTGTTGCAGGAGGATGCTTTGCCGGAGAATCTGGCGCAAGCGGTGTGCAACCTGTTGAGAAGCCCGCGCCTTCGCGCGCGACTGCAACAGCGGTTTCATTCAATCCACCTGGAACTGCGCCAGGGCAGCGCCGAGCGCGCGGTCGACGCACTCGAGCCACTGCTCGCTGCCAAGGTCAGTCGCCGATGAGCGATTCTGCGCACCTGATCTGTGGCGTAGACGAGGCTGGCCGCGGCCCGTTGGCGGGCGCCGTGTTTGCCGGCTGCGTTATTCTCGATCCTGATCGCCCGATCGGAGGGCTGGCTGACTCCAAGAAACTGGCGCCGGGGCGTCGCGGCGAGCTCGCTGCGCGCATTCAGGCCAGTGCGTTTGCCTGGTCGGTTGCAGTCGCGAGCGTCGAGGAGGTTGACCGCCTCAACATACTTTGGGCGACCATGCTCGCGATGCAGCGCGCCGTGCACAAGCTCATGGCATCAATCGAAATGGCATCAATCGAAATGGCGCCGATCGAAATGGCGCCGATCGAAACGGCTTCAATCGAAAAAGTTGCCCCAATTGAGATATTGGTGGACGGCAATCGATGCCCGGAATTGCCGTATCCGTCACGCGCGGTGGTCGGTGGCGATGCGACGGTGCAGCAGATATCGGCGGCCTCGATTCTTGCCAAAGTTGCCAGGGACGCCTACATGCTCGAGCTGCACGAGCAATATCCGCATTACGGATTCGACAGGCACAAGGGCTATCCGACCAGAGAGCATATCGCGGCATTGAAAACGCATGGCGCCAGCCCGGTTCATCGACGCAGTTTCGCTCCGGTGCGTGAAGTTATCGAGCAGCGCCGGCCGGTAACGGGGTCAACGACCGATTGAGTTGGCCGCCGTGCCCGGCGTTGCCGGCGCACTAATAGATGTGCCGCTGCAGGTTGGCTTGATGAAGAATGACGGTGGCGAGTTCCTCGATAGAACGCGTCGTGGTATCGAGCACCGGGATATTCTCCTGGCGCATCAGTGTTTCCGCGGCACGCACTTCGTGCTCGCAATTTTCCATCGATGCGTAATGGCTGCCGGGCCGTCTCTCATTGCGAATACGGTAAAGGCGTTCCGGCTTTATCGTCAGGCCGAACAGCTTGTCGCGACGACCGTCCAGAGATCCAGGCAGTTTCATGACCTCGAAATCTTCCGGTATCAGAGGATAGTTGGCGGCGCGGATGCCATATAGCAATCCGAGGTAGAGGCAAGTCGGCGTTTTGCCGCTGCGCGATACGCCTACCAGAATAATATCGGCCGCCTCCAGCTCCTTGGTCGATTGGCCGTCATCCGCGGCGAGGGCAAAGTTCACCGCTTCCATACGGTTGTAATACTCATTGTTGCGGACGCTGTGCGAACGTCCCATCAGGTGCGACGATGTGATGCCGAGTTCAGCCTCGATTGGCGCAATAAAAATCTGAAAGCAATCCAGGTAGAGGGCCTCCGACTGTTGTACGATCGCGGACAGCTCCTCGTTGACCAGGGTGCTGAAAACAAGCGGCCGTCTGGCGTTGCTCAACGCGGTTTGGTTGATGCGGGCGACAGTCTCCCAGGCCTTGTCTTCGGTGTCGACGAAGGGCACCGTGATCTCGTCAAAAACGACATTGTCAAACTGGGCCAGAATGCTGTGTCCGAGCATCTCGGCGGTGATGCCGGTGCGGTCGGAGACGAAAAAAGCGGTACAGTTCAGAGGCATGTTTGTTGTGGTGCAAGATGATGCATCGGCCGGTAAAATAACATTTTTTTATGATCCCTACTGCACAATGTCATGACCAAAGCAGCGATGAGCGATGAGCGTTATGTGATCTCCTTTGAGGAATTGCGGATGACCGACGTGGAGCAGGTCGGCGGCAAAAACGCGTCTCTGGGAGAGATGATCACGCAGCTGTCCAGTGTCGGGGTAAGGGTCCCGGGCGGCTTTGCCACCACTGCTGTGGCATTTCGTGATTTCCTGAGCGAGTCGGGCCTGACCGAAAAGATCGACCAGTCACTTGCCGCGCTCGACACCGAGGATCTGCAGGCGTTGACCGAGACAGGTCAGCGCATTCGGCAATGGATCGTCGACGCACCGTTCGCGCCGCGCTTGCAGAAAGACATCGGCGAGGCCTATGCGTCGCTGGTTGGCGACAGCGGCAAAGATGTGTCATTCGCAGTGCGGTCCTCGGCCACCGCCGAGGACCTTCCAGACGCGTCTTTTGCCGGCCAGCAGGAGAGCTATCTCAACATCCACGGCCTCGATAACGTGCTCGAGGCAATCAAGCAGGTGTTTGCTTCGCTCTACAACGATCGCGCCATTTCGTATCGCGTGCACAAGGGGTTCAAGCACTCTGACGTGGCGCTGTCGGCCGGCGTGCAGCGCATGGTTCGTTCCGACATCGGCGCGGCCGGCGTGATGTTTACACTGGATACCGAGTCCGGATTCGACAAGGTGGTCTTCATCACCTCTGCCTATGGTCTTGGTGAAACAGTTGTGCAGGG
>JBFKXV010000014.1:0-16845 GCA_041637935.1 Burkholderiales bacterium
AGCTGATGATGCAGCTCAACCGCGATCTCGGTACGAGCTTTGTCATCGTAACGCATGATCCAGGCATTGCCGCGCGCATGAACCGTATTCTGACGCTTGAAGACGGGCATCTGAAGGCATCCTGACCGCTGTCACTCTGCGGTTGGCTGCGCATCGAGTGAGCGCCACATGAACCAGGTGGCCACGGTGCACCACGGATCCCACTGGTGTGTAACGCGGCGCAATTTCAATTTCGATAGCGGCTTGCCGTTGTTGTAGTGCAAACGCATGGCGCGTTGCAGCCCGACGTCATCGAGTGGCAAGACGTTGGGGCGCAGCAAACAGAAAATAAGAAACATCTCCGCTGTCCAGCGACCAATGCCTCGAATGCTGGTCAGTTCCCTGATGACCTCTTCATCCTCGCACTGGTGCCATTTGCTGGCCTCCAGTGAGCCATCGACGAATCGTTCGGCCAACTCGATCAAGTAGGCCGCCTTGTTTGCCGACAGGCCCTGGCAACGCAGTTGCTCTACATCAGCAGCCGCAATCGCCGCTGGTTCAATGGCGCCGACACTTTGATTCAGCCGCTGCCAGATCGTTTGCGCGGCCTTGACCGACAGTTGCTGGCCGACGATGGACCGCGCCAGTGTGACAAAAGCATCGCCGCGAGGCCGTAGTGCTGTCGAATGATGCTGGCGAATCAGCTTCTCGAGCACGGCATCCCGCGCCGAGAGTGCTGTCAGTGCCTGGGACCAGTATGCTGGTGACATTTGGCTTAACCTGCAAATTTCACGATAGCTACAAACGGTCCCTGCGCAACAATGACAAAAAAACCGCTAATCACGTTGATTGGTTGTGCAAACACATGGGATACGCTACCGCTTTTGCGAAGTATGCAGGTTAACCTGCGGCAAAGCTGACTGCTAATTGGCCATGAATCGGGTTATCACCGTAATAGATTAAACCATGCGCTTGCTTTTGTTGGCGTTGGCAGCCGCCCTCGGTGCCGGCTGGTTGCAGCACCAGGCGCAACTGCCGCCATTTATATATGGTCTGGTCGTTCTCGTGCCGGCGTTCGCTGGTTGGCAGCTCGGCAAGAACAAGACACTCATTGCGCGACGGCTTTCGTTTGCGTGCTGGTTACTGACGTTTTTTATTGCCGGATTCTTTTGGGCAGCCGGTCACGCGTGCCTGGTCCTGGCTTCCGAGCTTGACGAACGCTGGCATGGGCGCGATGTTCGTATCGAAGGCGTCATTGCCGAGTTGACACAGCCTGGCGAACGGGGGACGCGCTTTGTCATGGATATCGAGCGCGTTTTGACCGTCGGCGGGCAACTGCCGCTGCGTGCCGCCGTCACCTGGTATGACGGATGGTCGACCGACAAGAACAATGTGCCGCAGTTGCTGGCCGGGCAGCGCTGGCAGATGACGGTGCGATTGCGGCCGCCGCATCGCAACTTCAACCCGCATGGATTTGACACTGAAGCACGGATGCTCGAACGTGGCATCAGGGCAAGCGGCTACGTGCGCGACGAAGCTTCGGCGCAACTCGTCACGCCCTTGGTGTGGCAGCCTGGCTATGCTGTGCAACGGCTGCGTGAAAGGATTCGGCAGAACCTGTTGGCACTATTGGGCGATCGGCCGTACGGTGGCATTCTGGTGGCGCTCGCGGTTGGTGACCAGCGCGCCATTACTCAGCAGCAGTGGCGGGTTTTCACGCGCACCGGCACCAATCATCTTGTTAGCATTTCCGGTCTGCACATCACCCTCGTGGCTGGACTGGTGTTTGGCGTCGTGCTGAGAATCTGGCGCCGCTCGGTGTGGTTGTCGACGCGCGTATCGCCACTTCGCGGCGCGACGCTGGTGGGCTTATCGGCGGCGGTGATTTACGCTGCCCTGGCCGGTTTCGCGATACCGACACAGCGGGCGATTTGCATGCTCGCAGTCATCGCCGCATCGGTCTGGAGTGGTTGGCGCTGGCCCGCTCCGGCAATGCTCGGTGTGGCGCTGTTGTTTGTGCTGACGCTCGATCCGATGGCAGTCACGTCGGCCGGTTTCTGGCTTTCCTTTGGCGCCGTGGCGGCGATTCTGTCGGTCGCCCGCAACCGCACCGGGAACGGCAGCATCGTACGCACGTGGGCGCGGGTGCAGTGGTCGATCACCATTGTGCTCATTCCGTTGCTTCTGGTGCTGTTCCAACAGGTATCGGTCGTTTCGCCGATCGCGAACGCCATCGCCATTCCACTCGTCAGCCTGTGCATTGCACCGCTGGCCCTGTTGTTGATCGTGATGCCGCAAGGCCTGATCGCGACCTTGGCGCACGAAGCAGTGCGACTGTGTTTCGCCTTGCTGGAGTGGCTGTCGGCACTGCCGGGCGCCGTCTGGCAGCAGCACGCGCCAGTGCTCTGGACGGTACCGCTGGCTGTGGCGGGAGTCGCATTGATCATGCTGCCGCGAGGATTTCCGGGGCGCTTGCTCGGTGCCGTCCTGCTGCTTCCGATGTTTGTCGTTCGACCCGCTGCGCCACTCGCTGGCGAGCTGTGGCTCACCGTGCTCGATGTCGGGCAGGGTTTGTCTGCCGTCGCACGCACCGCCAATCACACGGTATTGTTCGACACTGGTCCCGATTATCACGGTTGGAGCGATGCAGGGCGCAGCATTGTCGTGCCGTACCTGCGTGGCGAGGGCATCTCGCAACTCGATCTGGTCATTGTCAGCCACGACGACGTGGATCACGCCGGCGGCACCAGCTCTGTTGTCGCGGCTGTTGCAACGGAGCAAATCGTGTCTTCGGCCAGTTTCGATTCCGAGTTGAACAGCTGGCCCCGCTCTACGCGCTGTCAGGCGGGACAGGAATGGGCTTTCGACAACGTGCGATTCGAGATCCTGCACCCGGACGCGGCAATCTATGCACGCGGCGATATCGGCGACAACGATCGCAGTTGCGTGCTGCGCATCGAATCCGCGTACGGCGTTGTATTATTGCCAGCGGACATCGAGCGCCGTACCGAGCGGCATTTGCTCGCAACCAACGAATCGAACCTGGCGGCCGATGTGCTGGTAGCACCGCACCACGGCAGCGCCACCTCATCGAGCGCACCGTTCGTTGCCGCTGTCAGACCGACGCTGGTGTTGTTCCCTGTCGGGTATGCCAATCGGTATGGTCACCCGCATCCGGAGATACAGGCACGTTACCGATCGGTGGGCGCAAGGCTGATGCGAACCGATGAGTCCGGCGCTGTTATGGTCAGGTTCGAGCAGACGGGGACCGAAATAGCGACGTGGCGCGGGCACAAGCGCCGTTACTGGCACGCGCGGTAGCAAACACAAAAAGTAGTAACCACGACAAGTAGCAACAATGAAAAGCAACATCGAATACGCAACCGTTCAGCATCAGCAACAGTTCTCGTTGGAAGCATTGCTGGGCCGGTTTGACGCGCAATCCGCAGCGCTGGTGGAGCTTGCTTATCAGCAAGCCTTGCTACAGAGCAGTCAGCGCCGCCACTGGTGCGGCGAGAGTTTGCTCGATCACGCTTGCGGGGTGGCCTGGACGGTTGCCGGTCTCGGGCTTGACGCCGAGTCGGTTGCCGCTGCTTTTCTCATTGAGTTGAAAGCCGCGCCGGCGGCGAGCGCTGACACGGATCAGGCGTTCATCAATGAAGGCGTCGTGTCGCTGGCCGCTGGCGTCAGACGGCTGGCTTCAATTCAGGTACTCGGCGTGCGCGGGCCAGAGCTGCGCAAGTCGTCAGAAAAAGCAGCGCAGCTGGAAGCCATTCGCAAGTTGTTGCTGGCCATGGTTGAAGACATCAGGGTAGTGCTGCTCAAGCTCGCCGACCAGCTGCAAACGTTGCGCTATGTCGTGTCTCGCGGCAATGACGCGACCAGACAACGCGCGGCGCAAGACACTCTCGATCTTCTTGCACCGCTGGCAAATCGCCTCGGCGTGTGGCAGCTGAAATGGGAACTCGAGGATTTGGCGTTCCGCTGCCTTGATCCGCAAACCTACAACTCGGTCGCTGGCGAGCTCGACGGGAAACGTCCTGACCGCGAACGTTATCTTGAACAAGTGGTGTCAGAATTGCGCACCGTTTTAAAAGCGGCGCACATCGATGCCGAGGTCAGCGCACGCGCCAAGCACATCTACAGCATCTGGAAGAAGATGCAGCGCAAAGGGTTGCGTTTCGGCCAGTTGTCCGATGTGCGCGCCGTGCGCGTATTGGTCGCCGACGTGTCCGACTGTTATTCAGTGCTGGGCCTGGCGCATCAGCGTTGGACTCCGTTACCCGGCGAGTTTGACGACTATATTGCCAAACCCAAATCGAATGACTATCGGTCGCTGCATACGGCGGTCGCCGGACCGGAAGACAAGATTATAGAAATCCAGATTCGCACCCGGGAAATGCACCAGCATGCAGAACTCGGCGTTGCTGCGCATTGGCGGTACAAAGAAGCCAGCCGTGGCGATGCGGCATACGACCGCAAAGTGGCCTGGCTCAGGCAGTTGCTTGACTGGCGTGACGAGGTCACCGACGCAGCACAGCTTGCCGAAACGTTCCGCGGAGAACTGCATGATGACACCGTTTATGCGCTGACACCGCAGGGTCGAGTGATCGACCTGCCAGCTGGTTCTACCCCGGTTGATTTTGCCTACCATGTGCACACCGAATTGGGCCACCGTTGCCGCGGCGCGAAAGTCGATGGCCGTTTGGTTCCACTGAATCAGTCGCTGGCAAATGGGCAAATGGTCGAGATCATCGCCGCCAAGAGTGGCGGTCCGTCGCGTGACTGGATGAATCCGGCACTCGGATACGTCGTCAGTAATCGCGCCCGCGCCAAAATGCGCCATTGGTTCAATAACCAGGCGCGCGACGCCGCTTGCGCCGCCGGAAAAATGGAGCTGGAAAAAGGACTGCAACGCCTTGGCCATAGCTGGCGAAATGCAGACGAACTGGCCGATGCACTGGGATATTCGCGTAGTGACGATTTGTATCTGGCGTATCACCGTGGCGACATTACCGAGCGCGAACTGAAAAGCGCGATCGAAGGTGATGCGCCAGCGGTCGCACAGCCACTCACCGCGCCGCGCGCCAAGTCCGATGCGGCATCGGGTGCAATTCTGGTGGTTGGGCTCGATCGCCTGTTGACCTCACTGGCGCGCTGCTGCAAACCGGTTCCACCGGATGCGATTGTCGGTTTCGTGAGCAAGGGCCGCGGCATTAGCGTGCATCGTGCCGGCTGCCGCAATCTCGCCAACCTCGAGCCCGAGCGGCTGATCGAGGCCGAATGGGCGAATCGTGCGGGCCACCTGTATTTCGAAGCCGATCTGGAAATCACCGCCGATCGTCACTCGGTGCCAATCCGTGCCGTGCTCGAGGTACTGGCGGGAGAAAAAGTGCGGGTCATTGGCACCAACACCCAGCCGGGCGGCAGGCGCCTGCGTATGGTGGTGACGGTTGAGACGCAATCAGTGGAGCAGCTTGACCGTCCGCTTGCCTTATTATCGAACATCGAGGGGGTGATCGCGGCGCACCGGATTTAGTACCAAGCGGCGCTGAATGCCGCGGAAGTCTTTGACGTCACCGGGTTTTCGGCTAGAATTCGGCGCTCATTAGGCGCGTAGCTCAGTTGGTTAGAGCATCACCTTGACATGGTGGGGGTCGTTGGTTCGAATCCAATCGCGCCTACCACCGACAACCGGCAGGAAAAGCAGATGGTTTATTTTCGAACTGGCACAGCGCCCGGCCGCAGCAGCCATTGAACCCGATCTTGCGCCAGTCGAGCAGAAAGTGCGGGTTTACCGCACTTTTTTTTTGAATTGAAACAGACATGCCTGACGTCCGATTGCCCGACGGGACGGTAAAGTCCTTCGATGAACCGATTTCGGTAGCCGACCTGGCTCAGTCTATCGGTTCCGGGTTGGCGCGCGCCGCAATCGCCGGCCGCGTCGACGGCAGACTGGTCGACACCAGCTACGTCATTGACCGTAATGTCGAGGTGGCGATTGTCACCGCGGCCGATGCCGACGGGCTGGAAGTGATTCGGCATTCCACGGCGCACCTGCTGGCACAGGCCGTCAAGGAATTGCATCCCGACGCTCAAGTCACCATCGGACCGGTTATCGAAGACGGCTTCTACTACGACTTTTCTTATAAACGCCCATTTACGCCGGAGGACCTCGCCGCAATAGAGAAGCGAATGCAACAGATTTCCAAACGCGATCTGCCGGTCGCGCGTCAGGTGATGGAACGCACCGACGCAATTAATTTTTTCAAAAATCAGGGCGAGCATTACAAGGCGCAGATCATCGAGTCGCTTCCCGATGGGGAGGAGATATCCTTGTACGGGCAGGGCGATTTCATCGATCTGTGCCGCGGCCCCCACGTACCGTCGACCGGCAAGCTGAAAGTGTTCAAGCTGCTGAAGGTCGCCGGAGCCTATTGGCGCGGCGATTCAAATAATGAAATGCTGCAGCGAATTTACGGTACCGCCTGGGCCAGCAAAGAGGACTTGAAGGCTTACCTTTTCCGGCTCGAGGAAGCCGAAAAACGCGACCACCGTAAGCTTGGCAGACAGCTCGACCTGTTTCACAGCCAGGACGAGGCGCCGGGCATGGTGTTCTGGAGACCGAAGGGATGCCAGCTGTGGCAGCAAGTCGAGCAATACATGCGCCGGGTCTACCAGAACAATGGTTACCAGGAGGTTCGCTGCCCGGCGATTCTCGACGTCAGTTTGTGGAAGAAGTCAGGACATTGGGATAACTTCCGCGAGAACATGTTTTTCACCGCGTCGGAGAACCGTGAATACGCGGTCAAGCCGATGAACTGCCCGGGCCACGTGCAGATCTTCAACAGTGGGCTGCGCAGCTACCGCGACCTGCCGCTGCGTTATGGCGAATTCGGCGCCTGCCACCGTGACGAGCCGTCCGGCGCCTTACATGGGCTGATGCGGGTGCGTGCATTCACCCAGGACGATGGCCACATCTTCTGCACTCCGGAACAAATTGAACCCGAAGTGGTGAATTTCCACCAGCAGGCGCTCAAGGTCTATGAAGACTTCGGTTTCACCGGTGTCACCGTCAAACTGGCGCTGCGTCCCGAAAAGCGGCTTGGCGACGATGAAGTGTGGGACCATGCCGAGGCGGCCCTGCGGCAAGCGTTACGGGGCTGCAATGTGCAATGGGATGAACTGCCGGGTGAAGGGGCGTTCTACGGCCCGAAAATTGAGTACCATCTTCATGACAGCATCGGCCGCGCCTGGCAAATCGGCACGATACAAGTTGATTTCATGATGCCGCAGCGCCTCGGTGCCGAATATGTCGCCGAGGACAATACGCGCAAGATTCCGGTGATGCTGCACCGGGCGATTGTCGGTTCGATGGAGCGCTTCATCGGTATCCTCATCGAACACTACGCCGGGGCCTTGCCGCTGTGGCTGTCGCCGCTGCAGGTTGCGGTACTGAACATTTCCGAACATCAGTCCGAATATGCCGAATCGGTAGCCCGGCAGCTGGTCGGAGGTGGATTTCGCGCCTCAGCTGACTTGAGAAACGAAAAAATAACCTATAAAATTCGCGAACATAGTATGCAGAAGCTGCCTTATCAGGTCATCGTTGGTGACAAAGAGGTGGCAGCAAACATGATCGCCGTGCGGGCGCGAGGTGGTGCAGATCTCGGACAAATGAGCCTCGACTCGTTCGTTACTCGTCTGAGATCTGAACTGCCGGCTGGCACGGCGTGATTTTGTTGTGCGTGGCAGTCACGCATTTATTGTTTAGGAGACCAAGTCTATAGCCCAGGATAAAGACGTCCGCGTCAACCAGATGGTGACTTCCCCGGAAGTGAGGCTGATCGGTAGCGACGGCGAACCAATCGGCATCGTCGAAATCGAAAAAGCGCTCGCAATGGCGGAAGAGCAGGAAATCGATCTCGTCGAGATTGCGCCGACCGCGAAACCGCCGGTTTGCCGTTTAATGGATTACGGCAAGTACAAGTACAACGAGCAGAAAAAACGGCACGAGGCGAAACTCAAGCAGAAGCAGATTCAGGTCAAGGAGATCAAGTTCAGGCCAGGCACGGATGAAGGCGACTACCGGATCAAGCTGCGCAATCTGATTCGATTTCTGAGCGACGGAGACAAGGCAAAGGTCACGCTCAGGTTTCGTGGCCGGGAAATGGCACACCAGGAGTTCGGCGCCAGATTACTCGAAAGGGTCAAGGCCGACCTCGAGGAATACGGGGTTGTTGAACAGTTTCCGAGGATGGAAGGGCGCCAAATGGTAATGGTCATCGCGCCGCACAAAAAGGTGGAAAAGCCGAAGCCGGCCAAAAAGAAGGCCAAGGCGGCATCGGCCAGCTAAGCAAGGATAGGGCAATAAGTTTTCCGCGGGTAAATGGCAGCGCCGGCGGAAACCAGGCAAGAGCTGCCGGAAAACAAGTGATATCCAGGTCGTGAAGAGTTCGTTCGTACGAGCCACCTGGTGTCAGGCTAAATAGGAGTTCATGCAATGCCAAAGCTCAAAACCAACAGGGGCGCGGCGAAGCGTTTCAAGATCAGCAGTAACGGTCGAATCAAACGCGCCCAGGCGAATCGCCGTCATATTCTGACCAAGAAACCGACCAAGCGGAAACGCCACTTGCGCGGCACGACCAGTGTCGCAGTCGGCGATCAAAAAGCCATCCGCACCATGCTTCCCTACGCATAACGGAGACATACCATGCCTAGAGTAAAACGTGGTGTAACCGCACGCGCACGTCACAAGAAAGTTCTGGAACAAGCCAAGGGATATCGCGGCCGGCGCAAGAATGTCTACCGCGTCGCCAAGCAGGCGGTCATGAAGGCAGGGCAGTATGCCTATCGTGACCGGCGTGCCAAGAAACGCGAGTTCCGCGCCCTCTGGATTGTCCGAATTAACGCCGCGGCGCGTGAGATTGGAATGTCCTACAGCACCCTGATCAACGGATTGAAGAAGTCGGATATCGAGGTTGACCGTAAGGTGCTTGCCGATCTGGCCGTGTACGACAAAGTTGCGTTCCAACAGATTGCCGAACAGGCAAAGGCCGGCCTGTCTGCCTAGGGCACATTAATGAAGGGCAAGGAGGCTTTCGGGCCTCCTTTTTTGTTGTCGCATTAAGTCTCGGTCGGATTGGGACATCGTTGCATTAAGAAGTCGTCGCATCAAGAGATCGTCGTGTTAAGAAATGGACAAGCTCGAGAACCTCGTATCTGAAGCTCGCGTCGCATTCGACGGCGTCACCGAGGTGGCGCAACTCGATCAGGTGAAAGCGCGCTTCCTCGGCAAGAGCGGCGTACTGGCCGAGCTGCGCAAGGGGCTTGCGGCGTTGACTCCGGAAGAGCGTCCCAAAGCCGGCGCGCGATTCAATGAGGTCAAGGGGGCCATCGAGCGGCTGCTCGCCGACCGGCGTGACGCAATTCAGGCCGAAGCGCTGGCCCGCAAGCTGGAGCGCGAACGGATCGATGTCACGTTGCCCGGCCGGAATGCCTCGCGTGGCGGACTGCATCCGGTGACGCGCACACTTGAACGCGTCACCACGCTGTTTTTATCGATGGGCTTTGACGTAGCTGACGGGCCCGAGATCGAAACGGACTATTACAATTTCTCCGCGCTCAACCAGCCGGAAGATCACCCGGCGCGTTCAATGCACGATACGTTCTACATTGAAGGCCTGACACACCTGTTGCGAACGCATACCTCGCCGATTCAGATTCATTACATGGAGCAGCATCGGCCACCCATCCGGGTAATCGCGCCCGGGCGTGTATACCGGGTCGACTCCGACGCCACGCACTCGCCAATGTTTCATCAACTCGAAGGACTGTGGGTTGACGAAACGACGACTTTCTCCGATTTGAAAGGCGTGGTGCGCGAGTTCTTGCGGCGATATTTCGAGTTGGAAGACCTTGAGGTGCGCTTTCGCCCGTCGTATTTCCCGTTCACGGAGCCGTCGGCTGAAATCGACATGACATTCAGGGATGGCTGGCTGGAAATCGGTGGCTGCGGCATGGTGCACCCGCAGGTTTTGCGAAACGTCGATATTGACCCCGACCGGTATCAGGGCTTTGCTTTCGGGATGGGTCTCGATCGCCTGGCGATGCTGCGCTACGGGGTGGACGACCTGCGCCTGTTCTTCGAAGGCGACCTGCGGTTCCTGCGCCAGTTCGCCTGATCACGCACACGCCCGAACAACGATGCGATTCTCCGAACACTGGCTGCGCTCCTTCTGCAATCCCGCGATGTCATCGCAGGAGCTGGCGCAGGCGCTGACGATGGCGGGACTGGAAGTCGAAGAGTTGCTCCCGGCGGCAGCGCCGTTCGACGGCGTCGTTGTTGGCGAGGTGGTCGCAGTTGATCCGCATCCGAACGCCGAAAAACTCAAAGTGTGCACGGTCGACGTCGGCGGGCCTGAGAAACTGAACATCGTATGCGGTGCACCCAACGCACAGGCCGGAATAAAAGTACCGTGCGCCACCATCGGTGCGCAGTTGCCGGGCGTCAAAATAAAGCAGGCAAAACTGCGCGGCGTCAGTTCGCAGGGCATGCTGTGCTCGGCCGCCGAGCTTGGTACCTCTGAAGACCACTCCGGTTTGATGATTCTTGATCCGGCGTTGAAGGTCGGTGAGGACGTCAGGCAGGCGCTCGATCTCGACGACCACATTTTTTCCCTCACGCTTACCGCCAACCGCGGCGATTGCCTGTCGTTACTCGGAATTGCCCGCGAGGTCGCCGCCATTACCGGCAGCGAACTGTGCTTCCCGCCGGTCACGGAAGTCGACAGCGTGTTACCCGACAAATTGGAAATCACTCTGTCGGCCGCCGAGGCGTGTCCACGCTACACCGGCCTGATCATTCGCGGTGTCGATCCAACGGCCCGTACTCCGGATTACATTGTCAGACGCCTCGAGCGAAGTGGTGTGCGATCCATCAGCGCAATTGTCGATCTGACCAATTTTGTAATGCTGGAACTGGGACAGCCAATGCACGCGTTTGACCATGCCAAACTCAGTGGCGGCATTGATGTGCGTTTTGCTCAAAAAGGCGAGCGCCTCGAACTGCTCAATGGGCAAACGCTCGAGCTCGACCCGGACATGTTGGTGATCTGCGACGCAAGCGGGCCGGTCGCGCTGGCCGGCATCATGGGTGGCGAGGCGACCGCGGTATCGGCTGATACCAGGGATCTGTTTCTGGAAAGTGCCTTCTTCAGCCCCAAGGCAATTGCCGGCAAATGGCGCCGTCTCGGCTTCTCCACCGATGCGTCTCATCGTTATGAGCGCGGCGTTGACTACCAGGGCAGCAGGCGCGGTATCGAACGTTTGTGTGGATTGATTCTCGAGGTATGCGGCGGCCAGCCGGGCGTGATCAACGACGTCGTTGCCGGGTTGCCCGAACGCCCCGAGGTCCAGTTGCGTCTGCCGCGCGTCGAACGCGTCCTCGGTATGGAAATCGCCGCGCCACGGAGCCGTGAGATTTTGGCGCGATTGAACATGGCGCCACGCCAGTCCGGAGACGTATTGTCGGTGACGCCTCCCAGCTACCGCTTCGATATCACGATTGAAGAGGATTTGATCGAGGAGATCGTACGGATCGAAGGCTACGACAAAATGCCCGCAACGCTGCCTGCAGCAACCGCCGGAATGCTGTCCATGCCGGAACAATTGCTGGATATGTCGCGTTTGCGACAAATGATGATGTCGCGCGATTATCAGGAGGTCGTCACCTACAGCTTTGTCGATGAAGCATGGGAGAGGGACTTCGCCGGCAATGATTCACCGGTGCGGCTTGCCAACCCGATCGCCGAACAACTCAGCGTCATGCGTTCGAGCCTGCTGGGTAGCCTGGTCGACTGCATGCGGTTCAACGCCAACCGCAAACAGTCACGCATCAGACTATTCGAGATCAGCCGGGTATTTGTCAGGCAGGGTAGGGACTTTGACCAAAGACCGCAGCTTGCCGCACTTGCGTCCGGTAGCGCGCAGCCCGAGCAATGGGGTTCGGACAAGCGCCCGGTCGATTTCTTTGATCTTCGCGGTGATCTTGAGAGCCTGTTTGCGCCGCATGATGTCGACTTCCGGCCGGCTGCGCATCCGGCGTTGCATCCGGGCAAATCGGCCTGCGTTATGGTTGATGACAAACGGGTGGGCTGGATCGGCGAGCTACACCCCGGGTTGCTGCAACGGTATGACATACAGGAGGCGGTGGTTGGCTTCGAGGTCGATGTGGCGGCGGTTGCACGCAGAACGCTGCCGACATACCGGGAGTATTCGAAGTTTCCGTTGGTGCGGCGGGATATTGCGATCGAAATCGCGGACGAAATTCCGGCCCAAACCCTGCTTGAGACCATGAAAAAAGGTGCAAGCGACATCGTTGGAGATATCGAAGTGTTCGACGTGTATCGCGGAAAAGGTATCGAAAAGGGTAAAAAAGGTCTTGCTTTCCGAGTGTTATTGCAAGATACTCAAAAGACTCTCACCGAGGCAGAGGTCGATAAAACGGTCGAGGGTCTACGCGAGATCCTGAAAAGAGATCACGGAGCCAAGTTCAGGTAATAAGGGAAACCATGACGCTGACAAAAGCTGACCTGGCGGATCTTTTGTTCGAAAAAGTCGGCCTTAACAAACGCGAAGCCAAGGACATGGTTGAGTCCTTCTTTGAGGAAGTACGGCGATCTCTTGAGAGCGGTGAGGGCGTCAAACTTTCCGGATTCGGAAATTTTCAGCTCCGGGACAAGCCGCAACGTCCGGGGCGCAACCCAAAGACCGGCGAAGAGATTCCGATCACTGCCCGCCGTGTTGTCACGTTTCACGCTAGCCAGAAGCTGAAGGCGATGGTGGAGAAAAACTACGGTGGAGAGCAGCAACGGCCAGAACAGCAGCAGCAAACGTAAGACCCAGCTGCCGCCGATACCTGCAAAACGCTACTTCACCATTGGTGAAGTAAGTGAACTGTGTGGCGTCAAGCCGCATGTTCTGCGTTACTGGGAGCAGGAATTCACTCAGCTCAAACCGGTCAAGCGCCGTGGCAACCGTCGCTATTATCAGCATCATGAAGTTCTGCTGATCAGGCGTATTCGCGAATTACTCTACGAACAGGGCTTCACGATCAGCGGTGCGCGCGCCCGTCTCGATCAGTCTGCCAGTGGGGACCAACCAGCGTCGAGCGAATTTGCCATGACCATGCGCAACGAACTTCAGCAAGTACTCGACATTCTGCGCGCCTGATTCCTTTTGCGAAGTTTGTTCGCGACGATTGTTCGTAAATTTTAACGGCGAAATTTGTTCGCAACGTTTGCGATAACCTTGCTCTGATATAATCCGCAGCAATTCCCGGGGCGTAGCGCAGCCTGGTAGCGTACCTGCATGGGGTGCAGGTGGTCGTGAGTTCGAATCTCACCGCCCCGACCAAGACCCTGAGAAATGCACTGCATGCGCGCTCAACTCCTGTTGGCAGGCCACAGCAAACGGATTCACCGTCGCTGCGAGGGTTGCTACGCCTTGTGATTTTGTCTCATCACCAGCTCGTCTCTGAGTACAGATGCGCATCCTGTTGAGTAATGACGACGGGTATTTCGCCCCGGGTTTGATTGCGCTCGCTGAGGAACTGGAACAAATCGCTGAAATTGTCGTCGTCGCGCCGGAGCGTGATCGCAGCGGCGCCAGCAACTCACTCACGCTCGACCGGCCATTGATCGTCAAGCGTTCTCACAGCGGCTTTCTCAACGTCAACGGCACACCCACTGACTGTGTACACCTTGCGGTAACCGGTTTGCTGGATTACGTGCCTGATATGGTCATTTCGGGTATCAACCATGGTACCAACATGGGAGATGACACTGTTTACTCCGGCACGGTCGCAGCTGCCATGGAGGGTTTTCTGCTGGGCATTCCCTCGATCGCCGTGTCACTGGCCAGCAAGCAAGGCGGACATTATGCGGATGCGGCGAGAGTCACGCGGCGGTTGGTCGAACGATATCGTGATGAACCGTTCGGGCACCCGATGTTGCTCAACGTTAACGTGCCCGATGTTCCCTACGATCAGCTGCAGGGAATCGAGATCACCCGATTGGGCCGCCGCCACAAGGCCGAGGGGGTAGTCAGGGCAACCAATCCGAGGGGTCAGGCGGTTTACTGGATTGGTGCCGCCGGCGACGCGCAAGACGCCGGGGCGGGCACCGATTTCTATTCGGTCGCATCCAACCGGGTGTCGATCACGCCGCTACAGATCGATCTGACGCATTATCGAAACATCGATGAGGTGCGTCAGTGGCTTGGCGAAGCGCTGGCCGGCGAAGCGCCAGGCCTGAAGTAGGCGGCGGTCATGAATCTGCGCCATAGCGGTATCGGCATGACTTCGCAGCGAACTCGCAGCCGCATGGTGGAACGTTTACGCACGGCTGGCATCGAAGACGAAGTGGTGCTCAGCGCGATGCTGGAAGTGCCGCGCCATTTGTTTGTTGACGAAGCGCTTGCCTCACGCGCTTACGAGGACGTGTCGCTACCGATTGGATTTGGCCAAACCATTTCACATCCGTACACCGTTGCGCGGCTATGTGAAATCGCCCGCGACGGCCGAACGCTCGAGCGTGTTTTGGAAATTGGCACTGGATGCGGTTATCAGGCGGCGGTACTGTCGCGCATGGCGAAACAGGTTTATTCTGTCGAACGGGTCGCGGCACTGCTATCGCAAGCACGCGTGCGACTGCGCGAACTTCGCTACCGCAACGTCAAGGTCAAACATGCCGATGGGCAGCATGGACTCGAGGCGGGCGGGCCGTATGATGCCATTGTCATGGCCGCTGCTGCGGCCCAGGTGCCGGACGCGCTGATCGGCCAGCTTGCCCCCGGCGGGCGTCTGATTCTGCCGGTCGGCGTGGACCGGCAACGATTGCTCGCCGTAACGCGCACACCGACCGGCATTGAAGAGCAACTACTTGACGAAGTGAACTTTGTGCCGATGCTCGCCGGGACAACCATATGAGCATCGTTTCTATTACAACCGCTTCTATCAGAATCGCTGCTATCAGAACCGCTTCTATCAGAACTGGCTCTGTCAAGCCTGGTTCGTTCACAACGGGTGCGATTAGCCACGGTGTTCTCGTCGCTGTGCTGGCGCCGTTATTGATAGCTGCCTGCAACTCGACAAACAGGTCCGCACCGGTTCACGATCGCACGCCCGCTCCGACCGTGAGCGCCGCCAAGGAATCGCGCACTGACAGTGCGCGCAAGCCGGCGCCGACGCGCGCGGCCGCCGCAACCAGCGGGGCGGCTGCAATCGATTCGACACGTTCGTCGACAGCACAAAAACCCGCTGCCAGCGCGCAGAGCAGCCCGGCTCGGTCTGTGTCCAGAAACAGGAGCGCCGTGGCTGATACGGATGATTGGCGGCCCGACTACTACACCGTACGGAAAGGTGACACGCTGTACAGCATCGCGCTCGATTTCGGTCACGACTACCGTGATCTGGCGGCCTGGAACAACCTCGCCAACGCCTCCTACATACAGATCGGACAGCGGCTTCGCCTGTCCCCGCCGGCCGGTCAGAATGCGGCACCGACAGCAACGCTCCCGGCGGCAACACTGCCTGGCACGGACAACAAACAGTCAACCAGTGTCAGCGCACCGCTATTTACTGACCCCAAGGCATATCGCTCGGCCTTCAGCGAACAGGCATTGAGCGATATGCGACGGATTCTTGCCGGCGAGGTCGAGACTGCCGTGGTTGCCGTAGTACCGGCTCAACCGAAACCGGCGCCAGCAGCGGCGCCGTCACCCGCGGCGCCAACGCCGGCCAAACCAGCCGCGACCGCTGCCGTAAGGGCGGCTGATGAAGCGCTCAAATGGGAGTGGCCGGCGACGGGGGAGCTGTTGTACCCCTTTTCCAAGGGCCCGATCAAGAAAGGCGTTGGCATCGAGGGTAACCCGGGGCAATCCGTCGTCTCCAGTGCGCCGGGTAAAGTTGTCTACAGTGGCAGCGGTCTGCGGGGCTATGGCAACCTGATTATCGTCAAGCACAATGACACTTATTTGAGCGTCTACGCGCACAACCAGCAGTTGCTCGTCAGCGAGGGACAAATGGTTGCGCAAGGGCAGAAGATTGCCGTAATGGGCGAAATTTCCGTCGGTCGCACAGGTTTGCACTTCGAGATCAGGCGACTTGGCAAACCGATGGATCCGCTCGCGTATCTTCCAGACCGCCGTTCCTGACGCCATCTGACATTGCAGTTATTCGATCAGCTGTATTTTGAGCGGCTATGAAATGAAATCTGACGTGGCCGTCACGATTCGGGCAGCCGACTGGGATCGTGATCAACAGTTGTTGCGGTCAATCCGCGAAGCGGTCTTCGTGCGCGAGCAGAAGGTTCCAGTCGAGCTGGAGTGGGACGGCAGCGATGCGCGATGTGCTCATGTGATTGCGTATGTGGATGATGGCCAGGCAGTTGCCACCGGGCGCTTACTGCCTGACGGGCACATTGGCCGTATCGCGGTGCTCAAGGCGTGGCGGCGCCATGGGATCGGATCGCGCGTGCTGCAGACCTTGATTGACACCGCTAAAGCCAACGGTATCGCAACCTGCGCGCTGAATGCACAGACGCACGCGTTATCATTCTACGAGCGCCACGGATTTGTCGCGCAGGGTGAGGAGTTCGATGAGGCTGGCATTCCTCATCGGCACATGGTGCTGCAGCGCTGAGGACTAATCAGTGCCGGCTGGCACCGTTTTCACACGTGATTGCGTTTTAAGTGCTGCCGCCCTTGCAATTCGCCTCGTTTGAAAGTGAATGTGCGCCGCTCGAGCTCGACGCCGCCAGCGCCAAAACTTCGTTCGTCAACGCTGACAGTTCCGTCTTTGCCTGC
>JBFKXV010000015.1:0-16615 GCA_041637935.1 Burkholderiales bacterium
AGTATGAGGGCGATTCTCGCCATCTTTTGTGCCGTTAATAGTGAAGCACTACACTAGGTGCGGCGATGATGATGGCGGCGACGCCACTCAATAACAACGAACACGCGCCAGATCCCGAGAACGCCGAAATAGGCAACGAACGCCCCGACCACTGCCATCAACGACAGCCCCACGAACAGTTGCCGGCCGACGGCGAGAAACTTGTCAGACCAGGTCACCATGATGCTGCTGGCCTGCTCAGCGACCTGGGCAACTGTCGCGTCGACCGGCACATCGCCGTGGCCAATAATGATTGAGCCGAGCCTGTAGGCAAGCAAGTAGATCGGCGCAAAAGTAAACGGGTTGGTGACGAGCGTGCTGCCGACCGCCGCAACGAGATTACCGCGCAACCAAACCGCGACCACTGCTGCGACCGGGATCTGCGCCAGCGGGATCAGAAAACCAAAGAACACGCCAATCGCCATGCCCAGGGCAACGCCGCGCCGATTCAAATGCCACAGGCGCGGATGATGCAACGCCGGACCAATCCAGCCGACCCACCTGCTCTTGCGCACCGCTTCGGCAGTGGGCATAACGCGGCGCAGGCGCGTTCGCCATCCCTGTTTCAGACGGCGTGGTGGCATGTCGGCGGATGAGATTGTCTGATCATTGCTAACAGTCGGCTCAAATTCGACCCAGCGCTCGCGGGATCATTCTGCAGCTGGCCGTGGGCTGTTTCGAAAGCTGTTGCTATGCTACGCGCACGCCAAGCGCCTTGTTGAGAAACACCTGTCGCGTGATGCGCCAGTTCCATACCTTGCCGGCAACCGGATCGGCTGCCTCGCCAATTCGTTGCATGCCCAAATCCTTCGCCAGCTCCGCCTGGGGGCCCTTGCCCGGAATTGAATGTGCGTCGACCGCAACCACCTCTGGCCGGGTAAATGCGTAGCGGATCAAGCCGCACAAGCCTTCGGCAGCGAAACCCTGGCGACGGAACGCAGGCGCTATTTCGCAACCGATTTCGACCACTCCATCGGCGTCCGGTGCGCTCTTGAATCCACCGCATCCAACAACCGCTTTCAAGACAGGATGCACGAACAGGTAGAGCCACCACCCAGAATACGGCAACAGCGGTTGTTCCTTGAGCAAGGACAGCGCATGTGAATAGGCATCTGGATGTTCTGGCCACCCTTCTGGCACGGTAACCTTGAGTAACTCCCCGAGCGAGCGCGGATCACGAGCGATCGCGGCGAGATAGTTCTCTTCACAGGTAATCAACCGAAGCCGTTGCGTGTGAATCAGCATGCTGCGCGCAAAATAAGTCTTTTCGTTCTTCGCACCATGAATCTTTTCGTTGCTCGCACGATAATTTTTTCATTCATGCTTTGGCGTGTCATCGGCGGCGTGTTTCAGCCTGACGACCAGCTCAGCCCTTAGTAGGCCTCTGGCAATTACATGCAGACAGCTTTGATCGGCCACGTGTCCCCAACAAACCATCCTCCCCAGCGCATCGCGCAGCTAATCTGGCGCGAAGCGCAGCTCATTTGGCGCACAGTGCACCGAATCCGCTACAAAACGCGCCCGAACTGATGATAACCGTTTGTACGCCGGTGTTCACTCGTCCAGCAGCAACACGTGCACGCGAAACGGCCCGTGCGCACCATAGACGAGGGTCATCTCGATGTCGGCGGTTCTCGATGGGCCCGACACGAAATTGACTTGTCTTGGCAACGCATCGACCTCACTGCGTAGCAGGTCCCAGGCGTCTTCCATGGAAGTAACGATACGGCCAGTCGATACAACCGCGATATGTGTTTCGGGCAACAAACTGGTCGTCGCGTGCTGGGACTGTCCTGACAGCAGTACTAGTGTACCGGTCTCGGCAACCGCGCAGAAACTGCCGGTCACGCCGACCTTGTCTTCCCCGGACGCCGAACGTGGCTGCATCTGCAGACCGGCGCCATGCCAATCAAGATCACCGAACTCGGGCCAGCAGACACCGGACATCGGCAAGTTATTCTGTTTCAGGTAACGCGCTACCGCCGCCGGCAATTCGACTCGCGCGCCCAACTCATCAATCGTTGACGCCGCCGCGATACTGCATGTCTTGAATCGCTCCAGCGGATCCCACTCCATTGTCGGCATTGGTCCACGCGGGCGCGCGGCGAGACGCGCCGCGGCGGTGGACGCCGCATCACCGCGCGCCACGTACATTGCATTTGCCGAGCGGATGCGGGCCAGGATGTTCTCTTTAGCGGGCACGTTTTTTCCCCGTCACGATCGTTTACGCGCCGCGTAAATTTCGCGGAAAGTCTTGCCTCGTGGCGTCGGTAGATCACGGCCACGGGTCCATTCGGCGCCAGCCAGCGGCAACCGATGCATCAGGCCCTGCTTGCCACCTGCGAGCTTGCCGAGGCGAGCGGCAATTTTCGTCGCCCATGCATACAAAGCAGGACGCGATGCAAGCCACGCCCAGGCGCGAATTCCGGCGCGCTGACTGCCTGGAGTGAGCTTGCGTTCGGTCTGCTTCTCGCGCAACTTGCGCATCAGGTCCGGCAACGGAATCTTGACCGGGCATACCACGCCACACTGGTTGCAGAATGTCGCCGCATTCGGCAGGTCAATCGCCTTTTCCAGGCCGACATAAGCCGGAGTCAGTACCGAACCGATCGGGCCCGGGTAAACCCAGCCATAAGCGTGTCCGCCAATGTTTTGATAGACGGGGCAATGATTCATGCACGCACCGCAACGTATGCAGCGTAATGCGGGGCGCAAATCGGAACCGAGCACGCGAGTCCGGCCGATGTCGACAAGAATAACGTGAAACTGCTCCGGTCCATCGCTGTCGCCACTACGCTTCGGACCCGTTGTTACCGACAGGTAGTTACTAATTGATTGACCGGTAGCGGACCGGGCAAGCAGGCGCATGAGTAACGACAAGTCCTCCAGGGTCGGGATGCATTTCTCAATGCTGGCGATTGCGACATGAACGCGCGGCATCGTCGTCGTCATCCGACCATTACCTTCGTTGGTGACAATCATGGTCGATCCTGTTTCCGCGACGAGGAAGTTGGCACCGGTGATACCCATGTCTGCATCAAGGAAGTGTGGACGCAGTATTTCCCGCGCCTCATGCGTCAGTTGCGTGATGTCGTCAAGGCGCGGACGCTGATGTTTTTCCGCAAACAAGGCGGCAATGTCATCCTTCGACTTGTGCGTTGCGGGTGCAATGATATGCGAGGGATGTTCCTTCGCTTGCTGGATGATGTACTCGCCGAGATCGGTTTCACGCACATCGAGACCGCCTTGCTCGAGGTATTCGTTCATGCCGGTCTCTTCACCAAGCATCGACTTCGACTTGATAACTTTGCGCACGTCGTTGCTGGTCGCAATTTCCAGCACGGTGCGATTCATCTGCTCGGCTGATTCCACCCAATGTACGGTTGTTCCGGCGGCAGTCGCATTTCGCTCCCACTGCTCGAGGTACTGGTCGAGATTGGCCAGACAATGATCCCGCACGTCGGCCGCAGCGCGTCGAATGTCTTCGAAATTGTCGAGTTCCTCAATCGCCTTGGCGCGCGCGACGACGAACTTGCCCTTGGCGTGGGCAAGCGCAGCCTGCAATTTCTTGTCGGCAAGTTTCTGACTGGCGACTTTCTTGAATTGGGCAGACGTAATTTCCATAATCTGAATCGCGGACTACTTACCGGCTAGCGAGTGGTGCAGGGTTGCAGGAATTGTTTTAACGATCAGCCGATCAGCCGCCATCGCGCATGCCCGCGACAATGCTAACCGGTTCATTCGAGCTCCTCGCCGGTCATCCCTGTAAGTACCTCGGCGACGTGCAGGACCCTGGTGCGATTGTCGCCGCGCCGGCGCAACCTGCCCTCGATGTTCAGCATGCACCCAAGATCACCAAGGACCAGAGCATCGGCTTCACTGTTTTGAACTTCGTCGCATTTCAGATCGGCCAGGCGCGATGAAATATCGCCGTACTTGATGGCGAACGTGCCGCCAAAGCCACAGCATTGTTCGGCGTCGCGCATCTCGCAAATAGACAGGCCGGCGACCCTGGCCAGTAATTCGCGCGGTTGGGTTTTGACGCCCATCTCGCGCAGTCCGGCACACGAATCGTGATACGTCACGGTGCCGTCAAAGCGCGCGTCAACCGCCTCGAATTTGACAACATTAACCAGGAAATCGGTTAGTTCCCAGGTACGCGCCGCCAACCACTCGGCTTTGGCGCTGGCTTCGGGAAATTCGGAAAGCAGCTCCGTGTAGTGCGTCTTGATCATGCCGCTGCACGAGCCCGACGGCGCGACAACGTAATCGCAATCGCTGAATTCGGAAATGAGCTTGCGCGCCAGTGCCTGCGCGCCAGGCCGGTCTCCCGAGTTGTAGCCAGGCTGGCCGCAGCAGGTCTGGGTACTGGGCACGACCACGTCGCAGCCGGCCTGCTCCAGCAATTTCAGGGCGGCCAGGCCGATGCTGGGACGCATCAGGTCGGCCAGGCAGGTAACTAGAAGGCCTACGCGCATGGTTATTCAACAGTTTGCGGACGCGCTACGCAACGATTCTTGACACAGCGGGTTCCGCCTGGACAGGCTCCGCCGCGCAGCCGTTTTACGCGGCGCAACAAGGACTTGATACTAACATATTGCGTAATGCCGCCTAGATGGCGGCCTTAGTCGCACGCTCGAACCCTGTCACCTTGTCCACTGTCCGGGTGTCGGCTAATATTGCGGCGTTGCAACATAATTGATGAAAGGGTGGCCGGGCTATGCCGGAGACCAATGGCAAAACCTCGATACAGGTCATCGAGCGAATGATGGATCTGTTGGACACGCTGGCGCGCTTTCCTGATCCGGTGAACCTCAAGCGGCTGGCCAATATGACCGGCCTGCACCCGTCCACGGCGCACCGCATTCTGAACGTGCTGGTCGAACACCGCATGGTGGACCGGATCGAACCCGGCACCTACCGTCTCGGCATCAGGTTGCTTGAACTGGGTAATCTGGCAAAAACCCGCATCGACCTGCGCCAGGAGGCCCTGCCCTATATGCAACGCCTGCATGACGAACTGGAGGAAACCGTCAACCTGTCAGTGCGTCAGGACGATGAAATCGTCTACGTGGAACGGTTGACTTCGGATCGCTCAGCGATGCGGGTAGCTCACCTGATCGGTGCGCGTGCGCCGCTGCACGTAACCGCGGTTGGAAAGCTTTTCCTGGTCGCAGACGGCGAG
Organism: Burkholderiales bacterium; assembly: GCA_041637935.1. Classification (GTDB taxonomy): domain Bacteria; phylum Pseudomonadota; class Gammaproteobacteria; order Burkholderiales; family Eutrophovitaceae; genus SG8-40. The sequence goes on from JBFKXV010000015.1 coordinate 5,225, forward strand.
GACGGCGTGCAGCGATACGTCGCGCGTAGCGGACTTGCGGTGTATACGCGAAACACGATTCACAACGCCAATTCATTGTGTCGCGAGCTCGAGAAAGTGCGCCGGGCCGGCTATGCGTTTGACAATGAGGAAGCCGAGAAAGGCGTTTCCTGCGTCGGTGCCGGCATCTACGATGATGAAGGCCGCCTCGCCGCCGGACTGTCGGTCTCGGCACCGTCAAATCGGCTGGACAAGGGCTGGGGACCACGTGTCAAGGAAACGGCCGATGCCATTTCACGCGCCATCGGATTTCGTGCCGGAGCCCGCGCCGCCTGAGACCATACCTTCGGCGCGCAGTAACCGGCCGTGAGCGCTCAGGCGCCGGCCGGCATGGACGGGATAGAAATAAAAGTAACGCTCAGCCGCGCACGCTGAGGGTGGAAAATTCGCGCTCCAGCCAACGCCTGATGCGATTGGCATCACCAATCCGCGTCAGTTTTCCCCACGAGTCGAGCAACACAATGATGAGCGAGCGGTCGGCAATTCGCGATTGCATCACCAGACAGCGTCCCGCCTCACTGATGTAGCCGGTCTTGGACAATCCAATCTCCCATCGCGAACTGCGCACCAGCCGATTGGAATTAACGAAACGCAAGACACGAGGACCACGTCGGGTCCGGCTTTCGACAGCAAACGAAGTCGCCGTCGTGTAATCGCGAATCAGCGGATAGGTATGCGCTGCTTCGACCAGGATAGCCAGGTCTCGCACGGTGGAAACATTTTCCGGCCGCAGCCCGGTAGCATCGACGAATCGGGTACTGAGCATCCCCAGTTCGAACGCCTTGGCGTTCATGGCGTCGACAAACGCCGCCTTGCCACCGGGATAGGTTCGCGCCAGCGCAGCGGCAGCACGGTTCTCCGACGCCATCAATGCCAGTTTCAGGGCCTCGGCACGCATCAAGTTGGTACCCACGTACAACTTGGAACGTGACCCCTTGTAGCGATCGATGTCGGCCCGCTCGACGGTGATTGACTCGAGTAATGGCAGCCCGGAATCGATTATGACGATGGCGGACATCAATTTGGTGATCGAGGCTATGGGAGCGACCTCGTCCGTATTCTTGCTGTAGAGAACTTCGCCGGTTTCCTGGTCAATCACCAGCGCCAGCCCGGACTTGATGCCCAGGTTGACATGGTGTACCGAACCTTGGGCCGGGTCCGCCAGCACGGTCCCGACCATCAATGTTAGTGTGCACACACTTGCGATACACATCTTTGCAGCGTTCAACAACGTTGTCATTCGTCCTTTTCCCGTGTTACGTCCGCAACCGAAGACCAATCACCGCAAATTGCCGAAGGATCCGATGACGGGCCTGAACATATAACCGGATCCGATCGTACCAAACATACAATTTTCGGGCCTAATTAACAAAAATTCAACAACTAAGCGCATTTTTCCAGAAATTGATCGAGCCCAGCGGCGGCGCCGGCCAGAAGGTGCGGGTAAATCGCCGCGCCGATCAGCCGGCCGGCCCGTGTCCGGGGAGTGCCGCGGCACCCGTCGCTGCCGGCAGCTCACGTGCGGCCTGCTCCTGCTGCAGACGCCACATGCTCTGGTACAAACCGCCGGCTTCGAGTAATTCCCGATGCTTGCCGCGCTCGACGATCGCGCCGTGATCAAGCACCATTATTTCGTCGGCATCCACCACTGTGGACAAGCGATGGGCAATCACCAGTGCCGTGCGGTTTGCCGCGATCCGGTCCAGTTCGGCCTGTATCGCCCGCTCGGAACGCGAATCGAGTGCGGACGTAGCCTCATCGAAAACCAGAACCGGCGGATTTTTCAGCAGCGCCCGGGCAATCGCAACGCGCTGTTTTTCCCCGCCAGACAATTTCAGTCCACGCTCACCAACCGCGCTTTGGTAGCCGTCCGGCAGAGCAACGATAAAGTCATGAATATGCGCTGCCTTGGCTGCGTCGATGACCTCCTCGTCGCTTGCGTTCGGGCGGCCATAAGCAATGTTGTACAAAATCGTGTCGTTAAACAGCACCGTATCCTGCGGCACGATGCCGATTGCCGCGCGCACGCTGTGTTGCGTGACATCACGAATGTCCACACCGTTAATAGTGATCCTGCCCTCGTCAACGTCGTAGAAGCGAAACAGCAGGCGCGCCAGCGTTGACTTGCCCGAGCCGCTGTGTCCGACCACTGCGACGGTCTTGCCCGCCGCTATCTCGAAACTGACATCGTTCAGAATTTGCCGCCGCGGATCGTAGGAAAACCCGACGTGTTCGAAGCGCACGGTGGCATTGCGGCTGTCAAGATCCGGCGCACCGGGTTTGTCCTCGACTTCACGCTCTTCATGCAGCAGGCGGAACATTCGGTCCATGTCGATCAATGACTGCTTGATCTCCCGGTAAACCATGCCGAGAAAATTCAGCGGAATGTAAAGCTGTATCAGCAGTCCATTGACCAAAACCAGATCGCCGACCGTGAGCTCCCTGGCGACCACCCCTTGTGATGCAAGAATCATCAACCAGGTAACTGCCACTGCGATGATCACGCTCTGACCCATATTCAGCAGACCCAGAGAGACCTCTGTGCGCACATCAGCTGATTCGAAATCTCGCAGGTTCGCGTCGTATTTGCTCGCTTCGTATTCTTCGTTGTTGAAGTACTTCACCGTTTCATAGTTGAGCAGGCTGTCGACCGCGCGGGTATTCGTCCTCGAGTCAATCTCATTGGCGAGCCGCCGGATTCCCATGCGCCATTCGGAAACAATGAATGTAAACGTGAGATACACGATGACCGCGCCGAACGTTACTGCGGTGAATGTCCAGTCGAAACGGGTAAGCAAGACCGCCGCCACCAGGGAGAACTCCAGTATCACTGGAATAATCGAGAACAGTGCGTACGAGAGCAAGATCGAGATTCCCCTGGTGCCGCGCTCGATATCTCGCGAAACACCGCCGGTTTGCCGCTCGAGGTGAAAACGCAGACTGAGACTGTGCAAATGCCGGAACACGCCAAGCGCAACGCGACGGATCGCCCGCCTCGTTACGCGCACGAAAACGACATCGCGAAGTTCCGCAAACAACGTTGTCGACAACCTCAACGCGCCGTACATCAGCAAAAAGGCGAGCGGGAGTACCAGCAACTGCCTGGAGGAATCGAGTGCATCGACGATCTCCTTCATCACCAACGGCACAGCGACATTGGCAAGCTTCGCAGATACCAGGAAGATCAGCGCAATCGCCACGCGCCAGCGAAACTCCCACAAATAGGGAAACAGCATTCGCACGACGCGCCAGTCACCTCTGGCTGCGTTGCCTGGTGGAGAAAATTCGGCCGATCGCATTCAGATTCAAGACAACAGGAGGGAGCGGTATCGAACCGCAACGGAGCAAAAGATTTTACACCGCACGTTGCCCGGACTCAGCGATAATTGACAGCATAGAAGAGTGTCCAAAGCCATGTATCTGTCCGATCTCACCTGGCTTCAAGCCAAAAAACAACTCAGCGCCGAAACGCTGATAGTGATACCGCTCGGTGCAGCGGCCAAGGAACACGGACCGCACTTGCGGCTCGATAATGATCGCGTGCTTGCCGATTACCTCGCCGCACGGGTCGCCGAGCAAGCCGACATCGTCGTCGCGCCAACGTTGACTTATCATTTTTATCCCGCCTTCACGGCCTATGCGGGATCGACCACGCTGCGGCTGGAAACAGCGCGTGACATGGTTATCGATGTCATGACCAGCCTCGCTGCTTTCGGGCCGCGGCGGTTCTATGTTTTGAACACCGGCGTATCGACGGTTCGCGCACTGGAGCCGGCCGCCGCATCGGCGGCATCAAAAGGCATTCTGATGCAATTCACCCGCATCGACCGTGCTGGTAACGACGCGGTACAACGTGTGCAGGAACAACCGGGTGGAACCCACGCTGACGAAATCGAAACTTCGATGATGTTGTATATCGCCAGCGAGCGCGTCGACATGTCAAAAGCCGCGCGTGACTATCATCCTGGAAGCGGGCCACTGAGCCCTGATCCCAATACGACTGGCGTCTATTCACCGACCGGAATCTACGGCGACGCCACCCTGGCGAGCCTCGACAAAGGCCGTGCGGTCGTCGAGGCAACGGTGCGCGACCTGTTGCGTGACATCGCCGTGTTGAGAGACACTCCGCTGCCTGAAGCCGGCTCCGACTGACCTTCGCCATCCACCTGCGGCCGGGAACGGACAGGTGAATTGCTGCCGGTCAGCGTTGCCACGACGAACACGCGCGACGCGCCCGGCGAATTTCATTGCCGGTACTCAGTGCGCTCCAATACAGCTGACAATGCAATGTGATCCGACAGCCGTGCCCAACGACGATCTTCGTGGGTATGTGCGAGCTTGACGCGAAATCCCCTGGTGTAAATCCGGTCCAGATGCAGCAGCGGCAGCATGGAGGGGAAAGTGCGCGCCGGCCGGCCATGGACGTTCTCGAAGACTTCCTGCAGTCCGAGCACGTGGGCGAGATGACGGCTCGCCTTCATGCGCCAGTCATTGAAGTCACCGCCGATGATTACCGGGTCATAGCGCGGCACCAGTCGCTCGATACGGTGGCGCAGCGCTTCCAGTTGCCGTTTGCGCCAGTGGGCGAACAATCCGAGGTGCACGTTGATACAGTGCAGCGGCCGGTCCCATCCGGGAATCCCGATCTCGCAATGAAGCAGGCCTCGACGTTCCATGCGGCTCATGGAAATGTCCTCGTTCACCCAGCGCGTGATCGGATACTTCGACAAAATGGCATTGCCGTGATGACCGGCGTCGTAGACTGAATTCTTGCCGTAAGCATAATCATTCCATAGCTGATCGGCGAGGAACTCGTACTGCGGCGAGACCGGCCAGTTGCCGTAGCGTCGCGCGTGACGCGTGTGGCTACCGACCACCTCCTGGAGAAATACCACATCGGCGGACAGCGACTGCAGACGGTCTTTCAAATCGTGCACCGATAACTCCCTTTGAAACTGGGAGAATCCCTTGTGCATGTTGTAAGTAACGACCTGCAACGTCTTCATCGCTCAACACCGAAGTCCGCGCGCCAAATGACCTCGTCGGCCACCGCCTCAAGTCTTCGTCGAATGGCAGTCCGGATCAGCGCAGTGCCGATCAAGGGAGGCACCCAGAAATCAGGCTCAATGATCGATCGATAGGTCACCACCACGCGGTCGCCATCAACGTCTATATCCACTTGGGTTTCGAGGGTACGCAAATTCCCTTCCAGGGAGTGGAAATAAATCCTCGCCGATGGCGTCTCGGTAACCTCCAACATGGCGTACACATCTTTATTAAAAAACATCACGCCAAACTTGCCATGCTGTTCGATGCGCAAAGGCTCATCACTGAGGCGGCGGCTCACCGTCATTCCCGGGACGAAGTGGACGTAACCAGCATAGTCCGTCAACACCGCCCACGCCTCATCCCGTCCGGCATCTATGCGGCTGACTGCCTCGATTATGAAGATCTTCCCACTGCGTGTGACCTCGACTGTCGTCTCGGTAAGATCATCGTCGTCCGCAAACGCGATGAGGCCGGCGAAAACCAGACAGCAGCAAAGCGCGCATAAGGCGGAAACCGGACGTAACAGCATACGCACGGCGCGTCAGGATTTGCCAGGCATGCGCTGCAGAGTCCTTCTCGCGCGTGCCTTTCCGCGATCAGGCATCCGAATCGCATTGCCGGCAACCCGTTGGTGCGGGCTACAGGCAGGGTGCGGCAGGTCCATGCGGCCGATATGTGACGCGACGCCGGCGACTTCAGCCATGCAGTTGGCGCCACAAAACACGAGGTGGCGGGCGTCAGCCTGTGCGGCCAGTCCTGTAAGCATCAACGAACCGCGATTAAAGTTGGCTTGCTTAACAACGCCGGCGCGCCGGCAATGGCGGCCGGGACCAATTGCGCGACCTGTTGTCGCCTGGTTTGCTGCGTCAACACGTGCGTCGCAACTGGCGCCATTCAACCTTTTGTGCTCGTTGGAGATGACCGCAGTAGCTTGTGTCATGCTTGTCTTCGGTTACGTCCGGGTTAGCGCGCCATGAGCCGATTATATGAGCCCTTGCCAATCACGGGCAGATTGGCGTAGCGCAAACGCTGGCGTTGTTATCGGGTTTTCTCATAATCGGTTTTACTCTGAATCGGTTCTGTTCGGTGCCCGTGCTAATCGGTATCGGTGCTATTCGGTATCGGTGCTATTCGGTATTGCCCTGTTTCCGTGCCCGCTTCGTTCTTTATTCGCTGCTTTCCGTAGCAGTTTCACTCTGCAGTGTCTGCATGATCCGGCAGCGCGCGCAACACTGCAGCATTAGTCCAGGAAAACACTTTGTCAATTGCCTCGTCTCGCGGCACCCATTGGTATGCCAGGTGTTCACGCGGCGATATTCGAATCGGCACCCTCCCGGGCACGCGTAAACCGAACACATGCTCGGTATTGTGAGTGGTACCCGGCGCGTAGCGGCCGCTCCAGAGCTTGTAGATTTCGAAGCGATGAGTCATGTGCCAATCGGCGAGCCGGTATTGCGTTGCGTCGAGGCCGGTTTCTTCCTTCAATTCGCGAATTGCGGTCTGCTCGAGGGTTTCGCCCGGCTCCTGGCTGCCAGTCACCGACTGCCAGAACCCCGGCCGGTCGGCTCGCTCCAGCAGCAGCACCCGCAGATCCGGGGTGTAAACCATCACCAGAACCGAGACCGGAATTTTGTATTTCATCCGTTCGGACTTTGCGTCGACAGCGAACAGCGCCGTCTGAGTTGACCGACCATGTACGGCGCCGGGCTTGGTCGCGCAGCTCCACCGCATGTCGCAGGCACGGTCTCAATCCGGCTTCGCGTTCCTGGTGCCCGGCGCCGGATTGCGCAACCTGAGGTGCAATTCACGCAATTGCTTTTCCGTCACCGCGGTCGGCGCACCGGTGAGCATGTCCTGACCGCGCTGCGTTTTCGGAAACGCGATCACATCGCGTATCGATTCGGCCTTGCACATCAGCGTCACAATGCGGTCCAAACCGAACGCAATTCCGCCGTGCGGAGGTGCTCCCCACTTCAGACTGTCGAGCAGGAAACCAAACTTGGCCCGCTGCTGTTCCGGCGTGATGTGCAAGGCATGAAACACGCTCTGCTGGACTTCCGGGCGGTAGATCCGCACAGAGCCGCCACCGATTTCCCAACCGTTCAAAACCATGTCATAGGCCTTGGCATAAGCGCGCCCGGGATTGCTTTCAATGTACTCCTCGTGGCCTTCTTTTGGCGCAGTGAACGGATGGTGACGCGCTGCCCATTGCTTCGCCTCCTCGTCGAACTCGAACATGGGGAAATCCACCACCCACAATGGCCGCCATCCTTCTTCCCTCAACCCCAGCTCATGACCGATTTTCTCGCGCAACGCGCCCAGAGAGTCGTTTACCACCGCAGCACGATCAGCGCCAAAGAAAATCAAGTCGCCATCCTGCGCGCCGCAGCGCTCGAGGATCTCATGCGCAATCTCGTCAGGCAGAAACTTCAGTATTGGTGACTGCAACCCCTCGAGACCGCGCGCTCTTTCATTAACCTTCATGTAGGCCAGACCTTTTGCACCGTAGATCGACACAAACGAAGTGTAATCATCGATCTGCTTGCGCGTGAGTTCACCGCCACCGGGAATGCGCAACGCGACCACCCTGCCGTCCTGCATCTCGGCGGCTGTGCGGAACACCTTGAACTCAACGTGGCGCATCAGGTCGGTCAGTTCGGTGAATTGAAGAGGTACGCGCAAATCGGGTTTGTCACTTCCATACAGACGCATGACATCGTCATAGCGCATTACCGGAAACGGATCGGGCAAGTCGATATCGAGGCATTCACGAAAAACGACTCGCATCATCTGCTCCATGATGTCGCGAATCTGCTGTTCCTCGACGAAGGAGAGCTCGACGTCGATCTGTGTGAACTCCGGCTGACGATCGGCCCGCAGGTCTTCATCGCGGAAACACTTGACGATCTGATAGTAACGATCAAAACCAGCGACCATTAGCATCTGCTTGAACAATTGCGGCGACTGCGGCAATGCGTAAAAATGCCCGTCGTGCAGGCGCGACGGGACTAGGAACTCGCGAGCGCCTTCCGGGGTCGACTTGTAGAGAAAAGGTGTTTCAATGTCGATGAAGCCGTTGTCATCGAGGAACCGGCGTACTGTCATGGCGACCAGATAGCGCAGGCGCAGGTTGTGTTGCATCTCCGGTCGCCTGAGGTCGAACACGCGGTGCTCGAGGCGCACGTTTTCTGACGGCGGATCTTCGTCGATCGTAAACGGCGGGGTGAGCGCAGCGTTGAGCAACGTGATTGCCTTGGCAAGCACCTCGATCTCGCCACTGATCAGGTTCGCGTTTACAGTACCTTCCGGGCGCCGCCGGACCCGTCCGGTGATTTCGACGACATACTCGCTACGTAAGCGATCAGCGATTTCAAAAGCTTCTTGCGTGTCCGGATCACACACCACCTGCACCAGCCCCTCCCGGTCACGCAGGTCAATGAAAATGACCCCTCCATGGTCACGGCGCCGATGCACCCAGCCGCACAGTGTCACAGTTTGGTCCAGATATTTGGTGTCAATCAGACCGCAATAATTGGTACGCATATTTTCGATTCGTTTGGGCAGGATGGTTTCGTGAGACTTCTACTGGTTACTGCTAGTCGATGATGTTGCAAGACGGCCTCTGCCGTCCGTCAGGACAGCTGAAACGCGGCGAAGGACGCTGCGCGCGCTGGTGCAGCGCTGATCTGCCAGGCCATCAAGCGCCTGCTGGCAGGTTTGGCGTCGTCCGGGCCGCCTGCGCGATATCGCGGGCTGGGTGCGCCAGGATTATTGCAACTAGACGGTTATTTCGATTTGGCCGTGTCCGTCGATTTGCTGTCCTTTTTGTCTTTGCCGTCATTGCCGGCGCCACCTGCTTTGTTGCCGGCAGCACCGGCTTCCGATGTCTTGCTCTCGCCAGCAGAACCCGCTTCTGATGTCTTGCTCTCGCCGGCGCCAGAGTCGTTTTTCGATTGCTTCTTGTCGCGGAAGTCAGTTACATACCAGCCGCTTCCCTTGAGCTGAAATCCGGCGGCACTGACCAGTTTCGAAAGTGCGGACTTGCCGCAGGCGGGACAATCGGTCATCGGTTGATCCGACATCTTCTGGATCACTTCGAACTCGTGGCCACAGTCGCTGCAACGATATTCGTAGATTGGCATTTTTCCTCCAAAAACAGGGGCGTAAGTATAACCGATCAATTGCGGTTTCAAGCCCGGGCGGCCCGAATTGAATCACCGGACGCGGCCGCTGGGCGCTTTTTCAAACCTCCCCCGGTGGTCGCCCTATAATCGGGCTGACGCACATGCTGACCGATCGACCCTATTGGCCCTACCCCCGCATCATCGCCCACCGTGGCGGCGGGCTGTTGGCCCCGGAAAACACCCTTGCAGCGTTACGCTATGCGCGCAACCTCGGCATCGAAGGAGTCGAGTTTGACGTCAAATTGACCAGTGACGATGTGCCGGTGCTGTTACATGACGACACGATTGACCGCACCACCGATAGTAGTGGCGCCATGGCCGATTTGCTGTTTGACCTCGTCACACAATTGGACGCCGGCAGCTGGTTCGCCAATGAATTCGCTGGTGAGCCGGTGCCGGCTTTTGCCGCTGCCAGCGCCTTGTGCAAGGAAACCGGCTTGTGGGCCAACGTTGAAATCAAACCCTCGCCGGGTCAGGAGCACAAAACCGGGCGGATTGTCGCGCGCATGGCGAAGCTGCTGTGGAGTGGCGCACCATTGCCGCCGTTATTGTCGTCGTTCTCAAGCGAAGCGCTCAACGCGGCGCGCAGCCAGGCACCTGAGCTGCCGCGCGCCCTGCTTTGCGCCGAAATTCCCGATGACTGGGAGGCCTTGCTCGATCAGCTTGGCTGCGCCGCCATGCACGTCGCCTTTGATCACCTGACTGCAAAGTCGGTTGCCGCCATTCAGGCGACCGGGCGCGGTGTGCTGGCCTACACCGTCAACGATCCGCTCGATGCGGTCGACCTGATTGAAATGGGCGTCGACGCACTGGTCACCGACCAGATCGACGTCATCGGTCCGCGCTTCGCCTGATAACAGTCGCATCGCGGTTCTGATCAGCTGCATGTTCGAACGATGGACGTTTCCTATCAACGTCGCTGCGGAGGGATTTGCTTGATTGCAGCAGCGAACGCGGCATGCACTTGCGGGTCAACCGGCCGGTGACGGATCTCACTCGACGCCGGCTTTGCGCCAAGATAGTTGCCGCCCTTCCAGTTGTTGGAAGGCCTGATCGGCCGCGGTGCGAAACCGCCACCACAGTTAGGACACACGTTGCCTAAAATCCCCTCCGCGCAATCCGCGCAGAACGTGCATTCAAAAGAGCAAATCCGTGCCTCCAGTGAATCGGGAGGCAGCGGTTTTTTGCAGTTCTCACAGTTTGGCCGCAGTTGCAGCATCACATCGCCCCCTTCAACCAAATGTAATTGAAAACCAACCATTGCAACTGAAGATGGGCAGTGCAGACGCGCCCGGAACAGCACTTCAGCGTTCGCATCGTCAAGCGTCGAATTCGATTTCCCCGACCATGAAAGTGACGGCACTACCTTTGAGGCGGACACGATCGCCGGCTATTTCGCACAACACATCCCCGCCGCGCCGGGATATCTGACGCGCACGCAATTGCTTTTTGCTGAGCCGTTGCGACCAATATGGCGTCAGCTCGCAGTGCGCCGATCCGGTTACCGGGTCTTCATCAATACCCAATTTGGGTCCAAAGAAACGGCTTACGAAATCATGATCGTCGCCTGGCGCAGTCGCAATCACGCCTCGCAAGTCCAGATCGCCCAATCGGGCAAAATCCGGTGCCAAAGATTGCACCACAGCCTGGCTTTCAAACACCGCGAGGTAATCGTCAGCGGCGAGCACTTCCGTAGGTTTCGCGCCAAGTGCTTCGATCAGCGTCTTGGGCGGCGAACATGGCCTGGGCGGCTGCGCAGGAAAATTCATCACGTACAGCTTGCCGCTGCGCTCGACTGTCATTTCGCCACTACGCGTTTCGAACACCACGCTTTGCTTTTCATAGTCAAGCGCATCGAACAACACGTGCCCCGATGCCAGTGTTGCATGACCACAAAAATCGACTTCCGCCACCGGAGTAAACCAGCGAAGATGAAAGCCGCTTTGCGCCGGCACAAAGAACGCGGTTTCGGAAAGATTGTTTTCCGCAGCGATCGACTGCATCAGATCGTCGGACAACCACTCTTTCAGCGGGCACACCGCGGCCGGGTTGCCCTCGAAGCGGCGGCTGGCAAATGCATCAACCTGGAACTGTCTGAGTTTCATGTCAGCAGACTCAA